>JAWOGT010000208.1:0-4238 GCA_046496585.1 Halopseudomonas sp. | reverse complement strand
AACACCGGGTCTGGGTGACAAGGTGCAGTTGAACAAAAGCACCTGGGTACTGGATTTCAACGGCACCAGCCTGAGCATGCCGGCCCCGGAAAACTGGGGCGTGCGCAAGGATGGCGGCGACTTTGATCAGTTCACCGGCGCGACCATCACCCCGCGTGCCGTGGTACAGGCCGTGTACCGGGCCTTGCAATATTTCGAAGCCCAACGCGATCAGTTGCTGGAACTCACTACCGAGGAGCTTGCCCGTGGCTAGTACCCGCTTCGCCGACATCACCAAGGAAGGCCTGTGGAATAACAATCCCGGCCTGGTGCAGTTGCTCGGCCTGTGCCCACTGCTGGGCGTCAGCAGTACTGCCGTCAACGCGCTGGGCCTGGGGATTGCGACCATTCTGGTGCTGGTCGGCTCCAACTTTGCCGTCTCGCTGATTCGCAGCGCGGTGACCGATGCAGTACGCCTACCGGCCTTCGTGATGATCATCGCCGCGCTGACCACCTGTATCGAGCTGCTGATGCAGGCCTTTACCTTCGAGCTGTACCAGATTCTGGGGATTTTCATTCCGCTGATCGTGACCAACTGCGCGATTCTTGGCCGGGCCGATGCGTATGCCTCGAAGAACCCTATCCTGCCCTCGGTGGTGGACGGCTTTATGATGGGCCTGGGGTTTGCACTGGTCTTGCTGGTATTGGGCATGCTGCGCGAGCTGGTCGGCTACGGCACCCTGTTCGCGGGGATGGATCTGCTGTTGGGGCCGATGGCGATGGACTGGCGCATTGTGGTGTTTGCCGATTACAAGAACGTGCTTTTTGTCATCCTGCCGCCTGGCGCATTTCTCTTTATGGGGCTGTTGATTGCGCTGAAGAACGTCATTGATGGCGTAGTCAAGGACCGCGCTGCTGCGCGGGCGGCCAAGCCTGCGGCGGGCGGTAAGCGGGTGCGGGTGACGGGGGCGGTGTGATAACCGATTTTGCACGGCCAGTTGAAAGTATGATGGGGCTGTATCAACCTGGTTCGGGAAAAACCACTGCCAATGAATAAACACAAGCGCGAGGAAATCTTCCGCCGGCTGCGTGAGGATAACCCCACCCCGACGACCGAACTGGCCTACAACAACCCGTTCGAGTTGCTGATTGCCGTGATCCTGTCGGCGCAGGCCACGGATGTGGGCGTGAACAAGGCCACGGCCAGACTCTACCCGGTGGCCAATACCCCCGAGGCCATTTACGCCCTCGGCGTCGACGGGCTGAGCGACTACATCAAGACCATTGGCCTGTACAACAGCAAGGCCAGGAACGTTATCGAGACCTGCCGCCTGCTGGTCGAGCTGCATAACAGCCAGGTACCGGATAACCGCGAAGCGCTGGAAGCGTTACCCGGCGTGGGCCGTAAAACAGCCAATGTGGTCCTCAACACCGCCTTCGGCCAGGCCGCCATGGCGGTGGATACGCATATCTTCCGCGTCAGCAACCGCACCGGGATAGCCCCTGGCAAGAATGTGCTCGAAGTGGAGCGGCAATTGATGCGCCATGTGCCAAGGGACTATCTGATTGATGCCCATCATTGGTTGATCCTGCATGGCCGCTATGTATGCAAGGCGCGCACGCCACAATGTGGTAGTTGCCGGATAGAAGACCTGTGCGAATACAAGCACAAGACCGACAATTGAACCCCTCTTGTAGAAATTCGTCCTGCTTGATTGAAAAAATCTATTTCCGCTCAGCTCGATTCGCCGTTATAAGGTGCGCAAATGGCATCTTCATAGTGGAGTTGAGTCATGGCTAAAGCCAAAGCGGAACTAGAACTGGACGACGATGACTTTGTTGAAGAAGACGATGCGCCCGATACGGACTCAGCGGCCAATTCCAAAGCTAATCTAACCAAACGCAGATTGATTGATAATTATCTGGAAGAACGGCGCCTGCAAAAACAGTTGCTGGATTTCGACTTCGACGTCTAACCACCATTGCCGTTTCGGTAGCGGCCCGGTTAGGGCCAGGCTGGCAGTCATTGAGTAAAACAATCACTGCCATTGTCGAAATTTGTTTTGCCTATCAGTATGGATCCTTTACTCTCAATTCATCGGGAATGATTCCCATTTATGAATTGAGGTGCACCATGGTCAAGACCACTACATTCGCTATCATGCACTTCATCGTGGCTTTTGCTGTGGTGTATGCGATGACCGGCAGCCTGATGATTGGCGGCGCCGTGGCATTGGTCGAACCCGCCATCAATACCGTGGCATTCCACTTCCATGAGAAAGTCTGGACGCGGATCGAACGCCAGCGGCAAACCAGAGCAAGGCCACCTGTATTACACGCTTGAGGATCTCCTTTTCAGCGGTCATGATCACTGCCCGGCGCAAAGTGCAACTGCTTGTTTGAGTAGCACTCTTCCGCTGTATCTCAGGCTCTTTATTCTCGATATTCGGGTATAGTCTGCGAAGTCTACTGGAAACCTTTATGCCCCTATATATCCTTGCCCTGTTTCTCAGCTTGTCCGCCACCCTGGCACAGGCCCAACAGATTGATAACTTCAGCTATCCCGATATCAATGCCTTCATGTCGACCATTGGTGGCACGCCGGGGCCCTTGCGTGCACCAGTGCCGGATGATGTGGATGTGCGGCAGACCGATCTGTCAGTCAGAGTCCTGCCTGAGCGCCGCTTGCCCCCCGCACTGGATCGTTACCGCGACCTGCATTACCGGCTGGCGTATCAGAACAAGCCTGCGCCGCTGATTTTCCTGATTGCGGGTACTGGCTCCAGCTTCAACAGCCCACGTCTGGCCTATCTGAAAGCGCTGTTCTGGCAAGCCGGCATGCACGTCATCATGATCTCGTCGCCGACCAACCACGACTTTATCGCCGCGGCGTCCAGTACCGGTTTACCTGGTTTGGGCCGAGAAGATGCACGTGACCTGCATACGGCCATGTCCCTGGCGGTGGAGAATGCCCGCGAGAAACAGGGTATCGAGATCACCGAATATCGCATGGCCGGTTTCAGCCTTGGCGCACTGAACGCAGCCTTTGTTAGCCATCTGGATGCGTCGCTTGGGCAGTTCAATTTCTCCAAGGTATTGCTACTCAACCCGCCGGTGGATTTGTACTCTTCGATCCAGCGGCTGGACGCCCTGTCGCGCACCAAAGTGGCGGGCATCAGCAATACCGACAGTTTTTACGAGCATATCTTCGATAAGCTGTCGCGGCACTTCGCACAAAGCGGCGAAACCGATGTGGAGGCTGGACTGTTCACCAGCATCCAGACCTCTGAAGAAGCGCTGACTGACGGGGAAATGGCGCTGCTGATTGGTGCGGTGTTTCGCTTTGCGGCAGCCGACCTGAATTTCATGACGGACGTCATCAATGGCACTGGCCGCTATGCGCCACCCGGGGCAACCATCAAGGTCAGCACCTCGCTGACGCCGTATCTGCGCCGGGCGCTGTTTTGTGATTTCAACTGCTATATACAGAGCCAGTTGTGGCCCTCCTGGAGCAGCCGCAATATCGACAAGAGCATCAATGACATGGCCTATGAAACCAGCCTGCGGAGCATTGAAGGCCATCTGATCGATAACCCGAAGGTGGCAGTAATCAGTAACGCGGACGATTTTATCCTGGATGCGGGCGACTACGCCTACCTTGCCGAGCTGTTTGACCAACGCGCTTTTCTGTTTCCCCGTGGTGGCCACGGCGGCAACCTGCAACATGTTGACGTCACCGCACGGATGTTGAGTTTTCTTGAGGGAACACGGTAATGCGCAAAACCACCATCGCCCTGTGTGTTTCCCTGTTTGCGGCCCACCTGCAAGCCCAGGAAATGACGGAAACGGCAGAAACGACCCCCGTGGCCGTCGCCACTGCATCGGCTGTACCCGAATACCGAGACCCTCTTGCTGACCTCGATATTGATCCGAATGCCAGTCAGTATCAGTTCGAGCGCTCCAGCCTGCGGGCGTTGAATGTGCAGGATCCGCTTGAGGGCTTCAACCGGCGCATTTATCGCTTTAACGGGCAGTTTGACCAGCTGATCTATCTGCCGGTTGTACGCACCTACGAATGGGCTACACCGACCTTCGTGCGCACCGGTGTTTCAAACGTGTTCAGCAACCTGGCAGACGTGCCCAATCTGGCTAACAGCATTCTCCAGCGCAAGGGGCAGCGCAGCATGCGCACCACCGCGCGCCTGTTGTTTAACACGACGCTGGGGGTGGTTGGCCTGTTTGATGTGGCCAAGGCGATG
>JAWOGT010000384.1:0-7300 GCA_046496585.1 Halopseudomonas sp. | reverse complement strand
GTTTGTACGCAGTTAGGCATTAGCGCTGATACCGCAGCGGCCAGTATCAAAGTGCTGTTTGTTTTGAGCGAGTATGAGACCAGGATAGCGGTGCTGCAAGATGAGGTTGCCAGAGCCGCGGCGGCAGGCCGCGCGCCAGGTCTTCCTGCAGCATGCTGTCCAGATCGTCGCTCATCTCCCGCGAGACCAGTTGCTCTTCAACAAAGTGCACAATGGCGACGATGCCCAGCGAAAATACCCCGCTGACCACCAGGGTCATCAGCGTGAAGGCTGTCACGATGCGCCGCGCCAGCGGCTGCCTGGACATCATTGCGGGCGCTCCGCCAGGCAGTAGCCGACCCCGTGCACGGTATGGATCAGCGGCGCGGCAAACGGCTTGTCGACCACCTGCCGCAGTTGGTGGATATGGCTGCGCAGGCTATCGCTGTCAGGCAGCTCTTCACCCCACAACGCCTCTTCCAGAATGGTGCGGCGCAACACTGCCGGACTGCGGCGCATCAGCAACTCCAGCAGCTTGAGTCCGACCCGGTTGAGTTTGAGCGGCTGCCCAGCCCGGCTGACTTGCAGGGTATCCAGGTCATAGCGCAGATCAGCCACTTCCAGCATGTGCCGCGAGCCGCCCTGACTGCGGCGCAAAATCGCCTCGATACGCGCCACCAGTTCGGATAGCGCGAAGGGTTTGAGCAAATAGTCGTCGGCGCCGCTGCGCAGCCCCTTGAGGCGATCATCCAGCGCGTCGCGGGCCGTCAGCATAATGATCGGCGTGTCGCGCCCGGCGTCCTCGCGCAGACGCTGACAGACCTGGTAGCCGTCCATGCCGGGCAGCATGATGTCCAGCACGATCAGATCGTAGTGCTCACTGACCGCCAGATGCAGACCGGAGACACCATCCTGCGCGCAGTCCACGGTATAGCCCTTGAGCTGCAGGTAATCCAGCACGTTGGCCAGAATATCGCGGTTGTCCTCGATCACCAGAATGCGCATGCGCAACCACTCTCCTCGCCCGCTCCGGGCGCTGGATCAACCCTTTTTCGCAGCGCCTTGACGCAGTATGCGCACACTGCCGCCGTTGATTTCGACTACGGACAGCGAAGTACCACTGCGCAAAACGGCACAATGCGCTTGCTCTCTCTGCTCGCTGCTCTGCTGTAGCGGCGGCACCTGAGGGTGCCTTCCAGGTTTGTTTTCAAATCCCGCTAGCGGGTTTGTTCTTCGTGCCATCTGAGGGCCACTATTCTGGCGCGCTGCAGATTTCTACTGTAGGTCAATGAGCCTGCCCGCTTGTGGATACCTGCACGGCGCAGCTTGACGATCATCCTCGGCTGCAAGCCAACCAGAATAAGCCTGACGCCATCACGGCCCATTTTCGCGACCAGTGACTGCAGAGCGACAATCGCCGTTCCGTCCATACTGGGCACATCGTGCATGTCCAGAATCACCGTCTTGATGGATGCATCAACCAGATGCAGCGAGGTCAGTGCTTTCTCCGCGGCACCAAAAAACAACGGGCCATTGATGTCGTAGACCGCTACATCGGGCGGAAAATCCGTATCGGTCAGATCAGCGCTGGTTTCAACCAGAGTGGTCTCGGTCAGTAGCGCCATTCGCCGGATAAACAGGGCTGCAGCCAGGCCCACGCCCACCGCAACCGCCAGCACCATATCGAACAGTACGGTCAGGCCAAAACAGGTCACCAGGATCGCCACATCGCCGGCTGGGGCAGAGCGCAGCGTATGCACAAAGTGCCTTGCCTCACTCATGTTCCAGGCGATGATAAACAGCAGCGCAGCGAGTGCCGCCATCGGCACCAAGCCGAGCAAGCCGGCCAGCGCGATGACGGCAAGCAGCACCACCAGCGAATGCACAACCGCGGAAATCGGCGAGCGGGCACCGCTGCGGATATTGGTGGCTGTGCGGGCGATAGCGGCGGTTGCCGTGATGCCGCCAAACAGCGGCGCAACAATATTGCCCAACCCCTGGCCAATCAGTTCGGCATTCGGATCATGCTTGGTTTTCGTCAGACCGTCCGCCACCACGGCGCACAGCAGCGACTCGATGGCGCCCAGTATGGCAATCGCGAAGGCCGGGCCCAGCAGCGCACGGATCAGCTCGAAGCTGAGTGTCAGCGGCTGACCATCGGCGCCCGGCAATAACCACGGCGCCATGAATGTCGGCGGGATAGGCGGAATGCCGCTGCCGATCTGACCATCGACTTCCCAGGTAAAGCGCGAGGCTATGGTCTCCACCGCACCCTCTGCACCCGCGCCGCCCAGCCATTGATTGACGCCATAGGCCGCCAGCGCGCCCACCACCAAACCGACCAGGGGCGCGGGGATCGGTATGCGCAGCCGTGGCCACAGCAGCATGACTATCAGTGCGAAGGCACCGATCCCCAGCTCCAACGGGTTGAGGCTGGGCAGCGAGGTCACGATAATCCCTAGATTGTCGGTAAAGTGCTCGCCGAGCTGCCCGGTCTGCAAGCCGAGAAAGTCAGGAATCTGCAGCACCGCGATCACCACCGCGATACCGGCAGTAAAGCCCAGCACCACCGGATAAGGTACAAACTGGATAAGCCGCCCCATCCGGGTAACGCCTAATATCACCAGGATAACGCCCGCCATCATTGAGGCTATGAGCAAACCGCCCAGGCCATACTGCTGGACAATCGGGAACAGGATAACCACAAACGCGGCGGTCGGACCTGACACATTGAAACGCGCGCCGCCAGTGACGGCGATCAGCGCTCCCGC
This sequence comes from Halopseudomonas sp., assembly GCA_046496585.1. GTDB lineage: Bacteria > Pseudomonadota > Gammaproteobacteria > Pseudomonadales > Pseudomonadaceae > Halopseudomonas. The sequence continues at coordinate 4,550 of JAWOGT010000384.1, read as the reverse complement.
CACAATGGCTGTGTACAGGCCGTACTGGGGCGGCACACCGGTAGCAATGGCCAAAGCCATCGACAGTGGCACGGCCACCGTCCCTATGGTCAGGCCTGCCATCACATCCTTGCGCAAGTCGGCTAGCCCATAGCCCTCTTTAAATGCTGACCGTAGTCCGGTAGCGATCGCGGGCAGATTACTGAAAAATCGACGAATGGCCATGATCTATCCTTTTCCTTTATCTGGATCGGATCGAGTGCTGCGTACAAGGGCGTCTGACGGCTCATCACAGCAGGCTCGTCGACTCAATATAGTATAATTTGATTATAATATCATTATAATAAATGCATCTACCGGTATCGCCCTGTCCGAAAACCAGCCATGCATCGATTGCGGCTTACTGTTGGCACTTACAGACACAGAGAACGATGAAAAAACACGAGATAAAAACACTGCGGGAAAAGAGCCATGTTGACTCGGTAAAAATCCTCAGATCGCCCTCTGATGCGCGCGAATGGGTCGTGCTGTTTAAAGTGCTGGGCGGCAAAAGCTTTTTACTGATTTCTGACGAGGAGCAGGTGTGCAGCTATACAGCGCTGGATGCGGCAGTCGAGGCACTGGATGCAATGGGATTTGCACGGGCGGAAGTGCTGTTTTGAGCCAAGCCACAGGCGGTTTAACTGCTAAAATTCATTAATGTCGCAGTCACCCAGAAAAAAAGAGGCCATGATGCAAAAAAATAGCCGCGCTGCCTGGCTGGTACTGGGGCTCCCCCTGGCGCTGGGTCTTGCCTGGATAACTCACGGTAACGGGATAATCCAGAACGACCCTGATCGCAACATTTCCATTCCGGATGAGCTGACCATCCCGCTGCAGGTGCAAGCCGCGTTTAACGACACCCACATGTATTTTCGCTATCGCTGGCCTGCCAACCAACCCCACGTGCTGCATGATGTACTGGTCTATCAGGACGGTGAGTGGCTGACAAAAGGCGGTGGCATGCCCGGACCCAACCCGGAAGGTTTCCACGAGGACCGGGTATCCATGATGCTCGATGACGGCAGCGTCCCGGGCTTCAGTCGTTACGGTGGTTACATCGCCATTGGCGCGGGCGCCGCCGGCTTGACCAATGAAGCGCCGCAGGAAGTTACCAAGTCCTTGCCCGGAACACGCGTCGATGTAACCGACTGGGCCAGTATCCAGTCGCCGGAAACCCTGCAAGCACAGCGTCAGGCTGGCTATTTCCTGGATCTCTGGCACTGGCGGGGGCACCGCTCAAATCCCCTGAACCTCTCGGACGATCAATGGATTGCCGAGCAAAGAGGGGGGGATAGCGGCACCAGCCCTTACAGCACCAATTGGAACAAAGACACCAACGCCCCGCTGTGGATGTTCAATCCGCAGACAACCGGTCAATACGCCCTGCGGCTCGACGCTATTAAAGACGGTCAGATCGGGCCTGATACCCCTTACTACCTTTCCGATAATACTGCCATCGCCTTTGATCCAAAGCATGAATGGCGCAATGGCGATGTCATTCCCCGCCGCTATATTCAGCAAGCAACAGGTTCGCGTGGCGACATCAAGGTGCACAGCCAGGCCAGCTGGAATGACGGCTATTGGGATGTAACGCTGTATCGGCAACTGGATACCGGTGCGCCCACTGAGGACAAGATCCTGAAAAACCAGGGACTGTATTCCGCGGCTTTTGCCATTCACAGAAACGCCACCGGCGGGCGCTGGCACCTGGTATCACTACCGGTCTCCCTCGGACTGGGACGCGCGGCAGATCTCCAGGCCGTGGCGTTTAGCGGTGAGCAACCCGAATGGGGCGACACCTGGAGAGAGGTAACACTGTTCTATCCCGGCCAGGTCAATTGGCCGCTGCTGATCAGCCGGGCACACGCCGGGGCCAAAGATATGGCAATCGGCACACCAGTGCAGGCTCGCCATAGTGAAAAACAGTTGGCTATATACGGTGTGGAAATGGAATTTAACAACGAAATCACCCGTCAGTGGCGCCTTACCCTGATTGCCGGGCTGCTCGCCATGCTGGGCATTACCCTCGGGCTGCTTGCCGTCTTCCCTGCTCGACGCACCAGCCAAAAAGGAACACGCTCATGAGCGGCATTCACCATATGCTGGTCCACTTTCCACTGGGCTTCTGGGCTCTGGCAACCCTGATGATCCTGGTTGGCAGTTTTTTCACCGGCCGCCTGGCTGACATCAGCCGCGCAGCTCTGCTGCCGATCCTGGTGCTCAGCCTGCTGGCTGCGGCCATCGCCATCGTCAGTGGTTTTCTGGTGTGGCCTCTAGAGGCGGCCCTCGCCAGCCCGCTGGCCCGTAACCATATTCTGACCGCGCTGTGGTCGTTAGGCGTGTTTGTCATGCTGACCATTCTGGTCTGGCGCGCGGGCAGTAGCGCGTTCGACGGCGTGCGGCGCTGGGTGCTGGTGGTACTAGCGCTGGCGGGCATGTCGATCTTTGCGGCTACCGGCACCATAGGCGGGCACCTGGTGGGCGCAACCACCCGGTTTTCGGACCTGCTGAAGCTGCTCGGCTGGGACGTCTACCATACCTTTTACGTCCCCAGCTGGGTGCTTGGGGCCATGGTGCTGATTGGCCTGGTCTGTGCCGCGCTCGGCCTGCTAAGCCAGCGCTCACACAGCCGCGCCTGAGCCGGCGCCTGAAAGAGGCGCTGAAGGGGGCTCGCATTACAACATCATCCCTACTGTCGTCTTTAGCAGACCAACAGGAGGCCTTGTCATGCCCAACCCACACCGTCAGCGGCTGCTCGGTGACCACCAGCCTGCGGCGGTGCGCGACCGGCTAGCCACCCCAGTCAAGGCATCAACGCTACCCGATGCGGTGCTCGGGGGCATTGATGGCTGCGTCACGACCTTTGCCGTAGTCTCCGGTGCTTTCGGTGCAGGCTTCTCGCCGCAGGTGGCGCTGGTGCTGGGCTTCGCCAACTTGCTGGCCGATGGCTTCAGCATGGCCGTGAGCAACTACGAGGCTGGCCAGGCGCAGCTGGCGCAGATCGCCAGCGTTGAGCGCAGCGAACGCGAACATATCGCCCTGGTGCCTGAGGGCGAGCGCGAAGAGGTCCGGCAGCTGTATCGAGTCAAGGGATTCGACGGCGAACTGCTTGAGCAGGTGGTTGAGGTCCTGTGCCGCGATCCTGACGTGTGGGTAGCTACCATGGTGCAAGAGGAGCATGGCCTTTCGGCTGTCGGGCTTAGCCCCCTTCGCGCAGCGTTGACGACCTTTGTTGCGTTCCTGGCAGTCGGCATCTTGCCATTGCTGCCCTATGCCGTACCCGGGCTGGGGACCAGCACGCAATTTCTCGCCAGTCTGGGGCTGGCCGGAGCCGTCTTTCTCGGTATTGGCATGCTCAAGAGTGCCGTCTATGGCCTACCGGCCTGGCGTTCGGGACTGCGTACCTTGTTCATGGGCACCACCGCCGCGGGGCTGGCTTATGCCACCGGTTATTTCGCGCACGGGCTGCTGGGCGGCTAATCATTCCACACCCTTTCCCGCTCTGCCTAATGTCTGGGTTGCAGCGCACGCCCGGGATGAGGCCGATGCGCAACAGAACCGACGATCAGCCTGCCGAGACGGCGAAACTCAGTAGCGCCGCATTGACGTCGGCACAGGCCTCGCTCTGAATCCAATGGCCTTTGCCCGGCAGCAACACCATGGTCAGATCAGGGATGCGCCGGCGCATGCGTGCTCTCAGCTGTTCTGCGCTGGCACCCCGGAGGGTGCTGTCGGCACTGCCGGCCAGGAACAACACCGGGCAGGTGATCAGCGCCTCGCGATACGGCTGCATCAAGCGCCAGTTTTCGTCCAGGTTGCGGTAATAGTGGATGCCGCCGGCGAAACCGCTATGCCGGTAGGCTGCCAGGTAATAGCCCAGTGCTGCGTCGCTCAGCCAGCTCGGCTGCTCGCGCGGCTTGCCGAGTCGGCCGATCCAGCCGCCGCCCGCAGTTATCGAGCGGCCTATGACCGGCGGCGCCCGCGGCGTATCTGGCGAGCAGTAGAGCGCGCGCAGGATGCCCTCTGGATCGGCGTCGAACTCGGCTTCAGCCACGCCCGGCTGCTGAAAGTACAGCTGGTAGAAAAAATGCTCCTTGTAGTGCTCGTGGAGCAGGGCCGTCGGCGGGCGATCTGCGACCGGATGCAAGGGAACGCTGAGGTTGACGAGTCTGGAGACCAAGTCCGGATGCCGTAACGTGAACTGCCAGCAATTGATCGCGCCCCAGTCGTGACCGATCAGCAGCACCGCCTCTGCACCGCTGGCTTGGTTCAGTAGTGCGCGCATGAACTCGCAGATGCGCACCACGTTGTAATCCTGGATCGCAGGAAGGGCGTCGGTCTCGCCAAAGCCTGGCATATCCGGCGCAATGGCCCGGTACCCGGCATTGGCCAGGGCGACCATCTGCTCCCGCCATGAAAACCAGCACTCGGGCCAGCCATGAATCAACAGCGCTACCGGTCCTTGACCCAGACTGGCAACACGGGTGCGCAGCTGGGTAACGGTCCAGGTGTCCAGGGTGATGTCTTCA
>JAWOGT010000308.1:0-7078 GCA_046496585.1 Halopseudomonas sp. | reverse complement strand
ATCCTTGCCCTGCAGAGTTACTGGGCAGAGAAGGGCTGTGTGATCCTCCAGCCCTACGACATGGAAATGGGCGCCGGCACCTTTCACACCGCCACCTTTCTGCGCGCCATCGGCCCGGAAACCTGGCATGCCGCCTATGTGCAGCCCAGTCGGCGCCCATCGGACGGCCGCTATGGCGAGAACCCCAACCGGCTGCAGCATTACTACCAGTTTCAGGTGGTCTTGAAGCCCAACCCGGGTGATATGCAGGAGCTGTATCTGGATTCGCTGAAGCATATCGGTGTGGATACCCTGGTGCATGACGTGCGTTTTGTCGAAGACAACTGGGAATCCCCGACCCTGGGTGCCTGGGGTCTGGGCTGGGAAGTCTGGTTGAACGGCATGGAAGTCACCCAGTTCACTTACTTCCAGCAGGTCGGCGGGGTTGAGTGCTACCCGGTGACCGGCGAGATCACCTACGGTCTTGAGCGTCTGGCGATGTACCTGCAGGGCGTCGATTCGGTCTACGACCTGGTGTATTCCGACGGCCCGTTTGGCAAGGTGACCTACGGCGATGTGTTCCACCAGAATGAAGTCGAGCAGTCGACCTACAACTTCGAACACGCCAATGTCGAAAAACAGCTGGAGCTGTTCGATTTCTACGAAAGCGAAGCCAATCGGCTGATGGCCGCCGAGCTGCCGCTGCCGGCCTATGAAATGGTCATCAAGGCCTCGCACGCCTTCAACCTGCTGGATGCACGCCGGGCCATTTCGGTGACCGCGCGTCAGCAATACATCCTGCGCGTGCGCAGCCTGTCCCGCGCCATCGCCCAGAGCTATCTGCAGGCCCGCGCCAAACTCGGTTTCCCGATGGCCACGCCCGAACTGCGCGATGAAGTACTGGCCAAACTCAAGGAGGCCGAATAATGCTGGCTCAGGATTTTCTGGTAGAACTGGGCAGCGAAGAGCTGCCCCCCAAATCGCTGAAGACCCTGGCCGAAGCCTTTCTCGTTGGGGTCGAAAAAGGCCTGAACGAGGCCGGGCTGGAATTCCACAGCGCGCGTTATTACGCGGCGCCCCGGCGCCTGGCAATTCTGGTCACGCAACTGGCGACCCAGCAACCGGACCGCACCCAGCAGATGGACGGCCCACCGCTGCAGGCGGCCTTTGACAGCGCAGGCAAACCGACCAAGGCCGCCGAAGGCTTTGCCAGGAAATGCGGCGTGTCCGTGGCCGATCTGGATCAGAGCGGCCCCAAGCTGCGCTATGTACAGAGCATCCCCGGACAACCCGCCGCCGACCTGCTGCCGGATATTGTCGACCGTGCACTAGCCGCGCTGCCAATCCCCAAGCGTATGCGCTGGGCGGCGAGCAAGACTGAATTCGTGCGTCCGACCCAGTGGCTGGTGATGCTCCAGGGTGACTCGATCATTCCGGCGGACATCCTCTCCCAGCATGCCGCGCGCACCTCCCGCGGGCACCGCTTTCATCACCCGGAAGAGATCCGCATCGGGATTCCGGCCAGTTACGCCGATGACCTGCGCCAGGGTCACGTGATTGCCGATTTTGCCGAACGCCGTGAGCTGATCCGCCAGCGCGTGGAAGCGCTGGCCGCCGAGCAGCAGGGCACCGCAATCATGCCCGACGACCTGCTTGATGAAGTCACCGCACTGGTCGAGTGGCCGGTGCCCCTGGTCTGCAGCTTCGAGGAGCGTTTCCTCGAGGTGCCGCAGGAAGCCTTGATCTCGACCATGCAGGACAACCAGAAATATTTCTGCCTGCTGGATGCCCACGGCAAGCTGCTCCCGCGCTTTATTACCGTGGCCAATATCGAGTCCAAGGACCCGGCGCAGATCATCTCCGGCAACGAAAAGGTCGTGCGCCCACGCCTGACCGACGCCGAATTCTTCTTTCGGCAGGACCAGAAAACCCCGCTGGAAAGCCGCAATCAGCGCCTGGCCAATGTGGTGTTTCAAGCCCAGCTGGGTTCGCTGTTCGACAAGGCCCAGCGCATCTCCAGCCTGGCCGCCTTTATCGCCGGGCAGATCGGCGGGGCGCCGGATCGGGCTGCGCGTGCCGGCCTGCTGAGCAAGTGCGACCTGGCCACCGAAATGGTCGGTGAGTTTCCCGAACTGCAGGGCATTGCCGGTTATTACTACGCCCAGCACGATGGCGAGGCCGAGGATGTTGCGCTGGCCCTGAACGAGCAGTACATGCCACGCGGTGCCGGCGCCGAACTGCCAAGCACCCTGACCGGCGCCGCCGTAGCCCTGGCGGACAAGCTCGATACTTTGGTCGGCATCTTCGGTATCGGCATGCTGCCCACCGGCAGCAAGGACCCCTACGCCCTGCGCCGCGCCGCGCTCGGGGTGCTGCGCATCCTGATCGAGAAGGGTCTGGAGCTGGACCTGCAGGCGGCCATTCAGGTGGCTGTGCAGCAATACGGCGAGCGTGTGACGAGCGCCAACCTGGCGAGTCAGGTGCAGGATTTCATCTTCGACCGGCTGCGCGCGCGCTACGAGGACGAGGGCATCGATGTGGCGGTATACCAGTCAGTGCGCGCCGTCAGCCCGGCCTCGCCGCTGGACTTTGACCAGCGCGTGCAGGCGGTACAACTGTTCCGCGGCCTGCCCGAGGCCGAAGCCCTGGCGGCAGCGAACAAACGCGTCGCCAACATCCTGTCCAAGGCCGACAGCCCGGTCGCGGCGGAGATCACCCTGGCGTTGTTACAGGAGCAGGCCGAACAGGCTCTCGCTAGCGCCATTGTCGAGGCCGAGCACGCGGTGACCCCGCTGGCCGCCCAGCGCCAGTACAGCGCCGCGCTGGAGCGCCTGGCCAGCCTGCGCGAGCCGGTGGACGCGTTCTTCGATCAGGTCCTGGTCAACGCTGATGAGCCGGCGATACGGGCCAACCGCTACGCACTGCTGGCGCGCCTGCGTGGCCTGTTCCTGGGTGTCGCGGACATTTCGTTGTTGGGATAAAACCGACTATTGGCTTAGATGCGCCACCGGGGCCGCACTGCCCGGTTTGACGCTTGCAGCTTGCAGCTGGGGTGCTATGAAACTGATCATTCTTGATCGTGATGGCGTTATCAACGAAGACTCGGACGCCTTCGTCAAAAGCCTGGACGAATGGATTCCGCTGCCCGGCTCCATCGAGGCCATCGCGCGCCTGAGCAAGGCCGGCTGGACGGTGGCGGTAGCCACCAATCAGTCGGGGCTCGGGCGCGGCTACTTCAGCGAAGCCACCCTGCAGGCGATGCATCAGCGCTTGATCGACCTGGTCGCAGAGCAGGGCGGCAAGGTCGATCTGATCCGCTACTGCCCGCACGCCCCGGAGGCCGGCTGTGACTGCCGCAAGCCTGCGCCGGGCTTGTTCCGGCAGATTGCCGCGCACTATGCGCTATCCCTGCAGCAGGTGCCTACCGTCGGCGACAGCCTGCGTGATCTGCAGGCGGGTGTCGCCGTCGGCTGCAGACCCTTTCTGGTGCGCACCGGCAAAGGTGCACTGACGGAACACCAGGCGCTGCCCGAGGGCACCCTGACATTCGACAACCTGGCCGCTGTGGCCGATTACCTTCTGGAAGCTGAACCATGTCCGTGCTGATGCCCCTGCGCGTCATCCTGTTCTATCTGTTGCTCGCCGCCAGTGCCGGCATCTGGGGCCTGGTCATGCTGATCGTTGCCCCGTTTTTGCCCTATCGCTGGCGTTTTACGCTGATCGTCGGTTGGTGGAGTCGTTTGGCCATCTGGTTGAGCAAACACCTGGTGGGTATTCGCTATGAAGTCATCGGCGCGGAGAATATACCGGCCCAGCCTGGCGTCATCTTGGCCAACCATCAGAGCACCTGGGAAACCTTCTTTCTGCAGCAGATTTTTCGCCCGCAGACGCAGCTGATCAAGAAAGAATTGCTGTATGTGCCGTTGTTTGGCTGGGCCTTCGCACTGGCCAAGCCCATCGCTATCGACAGAAGCAAAGGACGTGATTCGCTCAAGCAGCTGGCTGCCGTCGGCGGCCAGCGCCTGAAAGACGGTATCTGGATATTGGTCTTTCCGGAAGGTACCCGCGTACTGCCTGGCTCGCCGATCAAGTTTTCCCGCGGCGGCACCGCCCTGGCCTGCGCCAATCAAGCCCCCGTGGTCCCGGTAGCGCATAATGCCGGAGAGTTCTGGCCCAAGCATGGCTGGGGCAAGAAACCCGGCACAGTGACGGTCATGATAGGTCCGGCGCTGTATCCAAAGGGCGCCGATCCACGCTCGATAGTCGAGCTCAATAAGCGCGCTGAGGAGTGGGTCAATCAGGCCATGCTGGCGATCCAGCAGCGCTAGCGGGTCATGTCAGCGCTCTGGATCTGGCCCGGCGGCAGGCCTTTGCGCTTGCAGCCCCAGGCACCGCAACCTGTCTAAATCAACTGCTTTCGCTTTGTTCAGTAAAGTTCCCTGAGTTTTGTAATCTTTTGTAATTACGATACCTGCGTCTCGTTATCTTGTTTCAGCAAATGACACCTTGGGCTACCGCGCAATGCGCTAATCCAGACAAGGTGCTTATTGATGAAAACCTTCCCCCCATCTGTCCTGTGCCAGTGGCTAAAACCCATCTCCCTTGGTCTGTTGATGGCTATCACCCAGGGCTGTATTGTAGAAATAGACCCGTCTCTGGAATCCGTCAAAATTACTAACGCAGCGGTGTCCGCGCCCACACCGGCGCCGGTGGTACCTGAACCCTTACCAACCACGCCCCCACCAGCTCCCGTTGTACCCGCACCCTTGCCTGCCACGCCACCGGCCGCCCAGCCAGGCACCCTCGACCTGGTTGGGATCAACGTCGCCGGGGCCGAGTTTTCCAGCAGCGCACTGCCCGGCAAGCACGGTACCAATTATTTCTTCCCGAAAGAAGGCTACTTCCAGCAGTGGTTCGACCGGGGCATTCGTAGTGTCCGCTTCCCGATCAAATGGGAACGCCTACAGCCCACGCTCAATGGTGACCTGGATCCAGAATACTCTGGCTTGATCGACAACATGCTGCGACAGGCAGCTGACTACGACATGTTGATCATCCTTGATGTGCATAACTACGCCCGTTACCGCGGTAATCTTATTGGCAGCCCCGAGGTGCCCAATAGCGCCTTTCAGAACCTCATGGAGCGCATCGCGCTGCGCTACAAGGGGCAAACAGCGCTGTATGCCTACGACATAATGAACGAGCCCTATGGCGCCGACAGCGCGTGGCCTGCGGCGGCACAAGCCGGCATCAACGGTGTCCGTAAATACGACCGCACGCGTCCAATCTATATCGAGGGTACGTCTTGGTCGAGCGCCGCGCGCTGGCCGCGGTATGGCGATGCGCTGCTGAGCCTCAAGGATCCGGTGGACAATCTGGTGTTCTCCGCGCACATCTATATCGATTCGAACTCAAGCGGCAGCTATAAGGAAGCGCCCGCCGCTGATTTTGACCTGATGACCGGCGTCAAACGCGCTGAACCCTTCGTCACTTGGCTGAAGAAAAACCACAAACGCGGCCACATCGGCGAATTCGGTGTCCCTGGCGATGACCCACGCTGGCTGCAAGCCATGGATAACTTGCTGGCCTATCTGCAGGATAATTGCATGCCCATATCCTACTGGGCTGCCGGCCCCGCCTGGGGCAGCTACAAGTTGTCAATCGAGCCAGCCAAGGATGGCACTGACAAGCCGCAGTGGGCGACGATGGCCAAGTATGTCGGCAAGGGCAATTGCGTGGGCTACGGCCCCACACCCTGAGACTGAGGAGCAATAGAAACCCGGCAACCGCCGGGTTTTTTTGGCTTGTACGCCCAGCACTCAGACAGCATACTCCAGCGCCTTCCCGATGCGGTGAATGACCGCCAGCCGTTTGCATAGAGAGGACCTCTAGCGTATGGACGTCAATGACTACCTGCACCGCCTGGCCGAACTCAAGGGTTCGGACCTGTTCCTCAGCGTCGGTGCTCCGGCCACCATCAAACGCGAAGGCGCCTTTGTCCGGCTCGGCGATGAGCCAATGGCCAAGGGCTCGGTTAAAGCCATGGCGTATGCGCTGATGAGCGGCAAACAGATCGACGAATTCGAGCGCGATCTGGAAATGAACCTGGCCGTGGGCGTGCAGGGCGTCGGTCGCTTTCGAGCCAACGTCTATGTGCAGCGTGGCGAAGTGGCGATGGTCATTCGCTATATCAATCACCTGATTCCCAGCTTCAACGACCTCGGCCTGCCCCCGGTACTCGGCAAGCTGGTGATGCTCGATCGTGGGCTGATTCTGGTCACCGGCTCCACCGGCTCAGGCAAATCCACCACCCTGGCGTCGATGCTCGACTATCGCAACAGCCATCGTGCCGGGCATATTGTCTGTATTGAAGACCCCATCGAATTTCTGCATCAGCACAAGGAATCGATCATTGATCAGCGCGAGGTAGGCTTGGATACCCACAGCTTCGCCGATGCCTTGCACAACGTGCTGCGTGAAGCACCCAACGTCATCATGATCGGTGAAATCCGCGACCGCGCCACCATGCAACATGCGCTGCATTACAGTGAGACGGGGCATCTGGTGCTGGCGACCATGCACGCGACCAATACCGTGCAAGCGGTTGACCGCATGGCCAACATGTTCCCGGAGGAAGCTCGCCAGCAAATTCTCGGCGATGTTGCTGCCAACCTGGCGGCGATTATTGGCCAGCGCCTGGCCACGGGCATCAACACGCCGCGCTTGCCGGTAGTCGAAGTGCTGGTGCGCACGCCATACATAGTCAATCTGATCGCCCGGGACGAGATCCAGGATATCCGTGCGGCAATGACCCGGGCCACTGATGACAACAGCCTGCAGACATTCGACCAGCACCTGTTCCAGCTGCTCAGCGAAAAGGCGATTACGCTCAAGGAAGCCTTGCGCCTGGCAGACTCGCGCAACGATTTGATGCTCAGGGCGAAAATGGAGACGTCGTCGAGCGCTACGCTGCAGGCAGCCACCCCGGCGCAACGCCCCGCAGCGCAACCGGCAAGCAGCTTTGACGCAGACCTGACAGACGATTTCAAGTAAGCCGAGGTCAGCCGAAACACTCAGCCCCATGTCTGCGGGACAGGCT
>JAWOGT010000271.1:0-3311 GCA_046496585.1 Halopseudomonas sp. | reverse complement strand
CGGAGAGCAGCACCGGAAAATAACAGATCATCGCCGCGATCAACAAGCGGGTGAGAAAACCGTCGCCGAGCAGGATGAAGAGGATCGGTGCCAGCGCGACGATGGGGTAGGCCTGAAAATTGTAGGCGGCAACCTTGATGAACGAACCAAGCCAGGTGGACTGACGGCCGGTGATACCGATAACCAGCGCCATGCCCACCGAAATGATCTGGCCGATCACCGCCACTGACATGGTGTTTAAGGTGGCGAGGCTGTACCCACGGTATTCGGCGATCAAAGTATGGAAGATGCCGGAGGGAGCCGGAATGACGTAATCGGACAGCGCGAGACTATATTTCAGGGTCATCAGGCCGCCGAGAAACAGGAAGTAGATGATAAAGAACTGGAAGACGCGTCTAGGCAGCATTCATAATCTCCAGGGCAAGGCACTGGGCAGCCAGTACGAGCACCTGGTGCAAACCGTACGCGGCACCGGCTACCGGTTCTCGACCAAAAGCTGATCCGGGTGCGGTGCATGACGCGTGCACCGCAGTGGCGTACTGTGTGCGCTTGACCGCTTATGGGAGCACGTGTGAGAACAAATTGGCTGGGCGGCGTCCTCTTTCGCCTGTTCTGGGTACTGTTACCTTGCCTGGTGGCCGGCCTGATTATTGGCCAGCTGGCCTGGGCACTGGTGGTCGGTCTCAGCGTCTATCTGGCGTGGAACCTGCGCCAGATGCTGCGTTTCCATCACTGGCTGACCACCCAACCGAATGAACCCCCGCCTGAAACCAGTGGCGTCTGGGGCAGTATCTTCGACAGCATTCACCATCTGCAGCGCCGCAACAATCGCATGCGCACGCGCCTGCAATTGGTCATTGAGCGAATTCAAGCCTCCACCGCGGCATTGAGCGATGCGGTAGTCATGATCGACAGCAAGGGCAATCTGGAATGGTGGAACCACGCCGCCGAGCGAATGCTCGGGCTGCGCGGCCCCGATGACAGCGGCCAGTACGTGACTAATTTGATCCGCGATCCGCGTTTCGTCGACTTTTTTGAAGCCGGCCTCTATCGCGAGCCCCTGGATATTCCCTCGCCGATTGCTGTCAGCACCTGGCTGCAATACACCATTACTCACTACGGTGAAGGCGAGCGCTTGATGGTGGTGCGTGACGTCACCCGGCTGCATAACCTGGAGCAGATGCGCAAGGACTTCGTCGCCAACGTCTCCCATGAACTGCGTACACCACTGACGGTGGTGGTCGGCTATCTGGAAACCCTGCAGGACAGCGAAGAGCCGATTAATCCGCGCTGGAAACGGCCACTGCATCAGATGCAGCAACAAGCGGCACGCATGCAGAGTCTGCTTAATGATCTATTGATGCTGGCGCGGCTGGAAACCGGCGACGAAGCGCGCGAACAGACGCCGGTGGATATCGGCCTGATGTTGATCAGCATTCGCCAGGACGCCCAGGCGCTGTCAGCCGAGCGCAACCACCAGATCAGCCTCGAGGCAGCCAGCAAGATGCGCATCAGGGGCAGCGAGGTGGAACTGCGCAGTGCTTTTTCCAATCTGGTCTTCAATGCGGTGAAATACACGCCGGACAACGGCGCGATTCATATCCGCTGGTGGCAGGATGACAAGGGTGCGCATCTCAGCGTTACTGACAACGGCGCCGGGATCGCCGCGCAGCATATACACCGGTTGACGGAACGCTTTTACCGGGTGGATTCCAGTCGCAGCACCCATACCGGCGGCACCGGCCTGGGCCTGGCGATTGTCAAACACGTGCTGATGCGTCATCAGGGCAAGCTGGACATCGTCAGCGCACCGGACAAGGGCAGCACGTTTACCTGCCACTTCCCGGCCGCACGGCTGGTCTGAGCGGCTCAGGCGCTGGGGGAATAATGCCGCTGGGCGCTGCCCGAAGCGATCAGCCGGGACAGATAGTCCAGCTTCTGCGGGTCCTGATCGACGAATCTGAGCGTCACTTTCAGCCATTCGCTAGCAACGTTCGCCTCCATTGCCGCCACGCCGTGCACGTACACATTCATCCGTGCTACTGAGTGGTCGGCGTCCTGCTCCAGATCCAGTACCCCACTTTCAAACACTTGCGGCAGCCGGTCAGTGCGCCGCACCACCACTAGCGCGTCACGCAAGCTCAAGGCCTTGACCACGCAGGCAGACTGCTCACCCGCCAGGCGCAGCTGCGCCTGGCCTCGTATCGGTTTCTCTGCTGACTCGCTGGCCGGCGGCAGTGATTCGAAGGGATTGACTGGCGGCGCTTTTTCCGGGGATTGAGCTACGGGTGCGGCAGGTTTGCCGCCCATCAGATGACTTGCCGAATCATGCGCAGTACCGCCACTGAGCTGTGGCTGACGCCCCATCAAGTGTTCAATTTTACCACTGCGCTGCAGGGCTTTTTTTACCTTGGCGCTGAGCTGATCATTGGTAAAGGGCTTGCCAATAAAGTCGCTGACGCCGGCCTGGATCGCCTCGATGACGTTTTCCTTATCGCCGCGACTGGTGACCATGATGAAGGGTGTTTTTTCCGAGCCCGGCTGACCACGGAACCACTGCAACAGCTCCAGTCCACTCATCTCCGGCATTTCCCAATCGCAGAGGATAAGATCAAAATCCTGGCGACTAAGTAACTGCTGAGCCTTGCGCCCGTTCACGGCCTCTTCAATCTGCAAACCTGGAAACTGCCCGCGTAGCGACTTCTTTAACAGGTCACGGATAAAAGGAGCGTCATCCACTATCAGGGCTGATACTTTCGCCATCTCATGTCTCTTGAGCCGAATGTCAGCCCAAGCTTAGCGCAGACCGCCGGCAAACCACAGACATACGGCCATTGCTGAGCAGCAAAACAGCAAACACCGGCCGTGCGCCGTATCAACCCCGCTGGCGGTCCAGTCGGCAACGGCTAGCGGATCAGGGAATGCCGTTTACCGCGTTGAGAAACCGTTGCGGGTACCGGGCTGCGTCCATCGGCTTGGCCACAACACGTGCCCGGTTCGCGAATACGTCCGGCACCCGCCCGCATCGCGGAGAGGTAGTGCCCGTTCATACTGGAGGACGTAATTTCCATATTGCCTCCGATACAATTGCCAAAGTAGGTGTTATACAGCGCCAACGCGTCCAGATACACAGAAGAGAGACGGTTTTAGCTCATGTCCCGAGCCATATCCGGACATGACTATTGCACCCATGCTTGTTCACCTGCGGGGCCTGTCGCTTCAACGCATTCTGCGCTAGAACTGCTACGACAATCTTTTCTGCGACAGACAGTCAATTGTGGTGTCTAGGTAGAGCGGCAACTTGATTGCAT
>JAWOGT010000243.1:0-7855 GCA_046496585.1 Halopseudomonas sp. | reverse complement strand
GAACAGGGCACTGGCAGCAGTGTTATCCACCTTGCCTTCGTTCTGGAAGCCGCTGGCAGCATAACCGGCTTGCTGGCGGTTGTTCGCGCCGTAGGCATTGCTATCGAAAAAACGCAGATCGGTATTCAGCTTGCCATTGCCCAGCCCCATGTTATGCACAGCACCGAGATAATGCTGGCGATAATAGTCGTCCAACTCGGCAAAGAAGTAGGAGGTGACCAGATTATCGGTCAGCTGGTAATCGCCGCCGGCGTAGCGGAACTGGTCGACGCGGTTGCTGCCGCCGGCAATAGTCAGCTCCTCAAAATCGCTGGAGACACGGCCGCTGGCCTTGTCGATCTGGCCCAGGTGCAGGGTCAGGTCACTGATGTCGGTGGAGGTCAGTTGCGCGCCGCGAAAGGTTTGCGGCAACAGCCGGCCATCGTTGTGCGTCAGGACCGGCAATTTGGGCAGCACGGCGCCGTATTTCAGCTCGGTTTGTGCAACCTTGGCCTTGGCTGTCAGATCAAAGCGGCCGAAGTGGCTGACGGCGTTGTCATTATTGTCCAGCGGGAAGATGACCGGTCTGTTGCTGCCTTCGCCGGAATCCAGGCGCAAGCCGAACTGACCCAGCGCATCCACACCCAGGCCAACCGGACCCCGGCTATAACCGGATTGGAAATGCAGCAAAAAACCCTGACCCCATTCGTCGACTTTGGATGGGGGCGCGGCACCGCTGCGGTTGTCCTGATTGATATAGAAATTACGCAGGCCCACATTAGCCTTGCTGCCTTCGATAAAGCCTTGGTTGGCGCTAGCCAGACCTGGCAGGGTCGCCGCCACGATGCCGGCGGCCACTGCGCCAGCAATCAGGGATTTTTTCATGATCAAACTCCGGATGTTTAAAAAAGCATGCCGTCTGCGGGGGTCAGGATGACGCTCGGCGGAGGCGGGGCAGTATGCAGCAGCACAAGGGCAGGGGAGGGGTATACAGCCTGGTCCGACAGGGCTGTCGGACCAGCGAGAACGCAATCAGCGCAAGCGCATGTCATTTTTGACCGACTTCACGCCACTGACGCCACGGGCGACTTCAACAGCCCGCTGGGCCATGGCACTGGAACGGACAAAGCCGCTCAGTTGCACCACACCTTTGAACGTCTCCACCTGGATCTCGGTGACTTTCAGCTCAGGGTCTTCGATAAAGGCCGCTTTGATGCGGGTGGTAATGACACTGTCATCGACAAACTCGCCTGCCGTTTTTTGTCCTGAAGCGACGGAGCAGCCCACCAGAGCCAGCAAAACAAACGCCATAAACAGTGTTGAAACAGTCTTGTGTAGCGCAGTCATGATCATATCCCTGTAACAGTAAAAGCACTCGGTTGTTCAACTAGGATAAGCACGTCTGGATAAAGTTCGTTTCCAGTCTTGTGCTTATCCGTTGGCGTGATGACAGCCAGCGTTAAAACGGGCCGGATCAGCGCTTCTTCGCTGCGTTGTACAGCGGTTGCACGCTGGGAATAGCCGCTTGCAAGGCCTGGATACGCCCGCCGGAGTTCGGGTGAGTGCTGAGAAATTGCGGTGGCCCACCATTGGATGCGCTGGCCATTTTCTGCCACAGGCTGATGGCAGCCTCGGGCTTGTAGCCTGCGCGCGCGGCCAGTTCCAGGCCAATCAGATCCGCTTCCGATTCATTCGAGCGGCTATTGGGCAGCATCAAGCCGACCTGGACCGCCTGTTGCGCGGCCTGCTGGCCCACCTGGCCCAGACCCAGCAGAGCACCGGCCAGTTGCGTGCCGGTTTGGGTAACGTAGGCGCGGGAGATGGCTTCACGGCCATGCTCACGCAGTGCGTGGGCGATCTCGTGGCCCATGATCTGCGCTATTTCATCATCGGTCAGCTGCAACTTGGTAATGATGCCGCTGTAGAAAAGGATCTTGCCACCGGGGGCGCAGCTGGCATTGATCTGCTCACTCTTGATCAGGTTGACCTCCCAGTTCCAGGCCCGGGCGTCCTGCCGGAAATGACTAACCTGAGGGATCAGATCGTTAGAGATCCGGCGCAAGCGCTGAACCATCGCCGCGTCGGTGTTCAAGACCTTCTTGCTGCGCGCTTCGGCGAGCATCTTGTTGTAAGAATCGGCAGCCATTTTGTCGACTTCAGCGCTGGACAGCGCACTGAACATCCGCTGTTCCCGATCGACGCCAACAGCGCCGCCCTGGGTGGTCTGGACCGTTTCACAGCCGACCAGGAACAGAAGCGGCAAGCACAGCAGAAAACGCATACGCATGGTGTTAATCCTTTGAATGAATGTATTCAGTATTGCCTGTTGCTGCGCGGGTAGCACGCTTTGATTGCAGCCCGGGCAAAAGTATCCGCAGTTGGCTAATTTGTTCTGCAGGTTTTGCACACGCTGCCGATACCGGGGTATTGCCGAATATTAAGCCGAGGTCATGCATGAAATTCAAGTCTATCCAGTTCGCCATTGCCACGCTGGCAGGCACTAGTCTGTTTATAGCGGTTGGCATCATGACGCTGTATAGCCTCTATGCTGCCGAGCGCAGCCAGAATTTCATGCAGGACCGAAGTCAGCAGTTGCTCGAAACGCAGGTAGAGCGGCGCTTGACGCAACTGGCCCTGGGGGAGAGTGAACGGATTCGCCGGCGGCTGGAATATCCTTTTCTGGTGGCTCAGCAATTGGCCCAGTTGAATCAATTGCTCGATGAACTTCAGGAAGACGGGCTGCCCAGCCTGATGATGAGCCGCGAAGAAATGAACCGAGTGGTCCGCAAGACCCTGGTCGAGAACGAGGAGCTGCTCGCCGTATATGTTGGCTGGGAGCCCGAAGCATTCGACGATCTGGACGAGTATTTTGAAGGTGTGGACACCGACGGCTACGATGGCACTGGCCGCTTTATGCCCTGGTGGTTTCGGACTGCCGATGGCAGCCTGCAGCTGGACGCGCTGAGTGATCTGGAAACTGAAACCCTGAGCGAAACCGGGGTGCGGGTGGGCGAGTATTACCTGTGTCCCCGCGAAACACTGGCCCCCTGTGCCAGCGATCCGGCCCCCTATGCGATGGGCGACAGCGAGGTCATGCTGTCCTCCTTTACTGTACCGATCATATCCGATGGGGTATTCAAGGGTATCGTCGGCGCCGACCTGTCACTGGATTTCATTCAGGACATGCTGGTCAAGAGCAACACCAGTTTGTTTGCTGGTCAGGGTCAGCAGGTGTTGATCAGTGGCAACAATCGCATCGTCGCTTATACCGGCAACGAAGCCGCAGCAGGCGACCCCGCAGGCCAGATACTGGACGCCAATCAACTGGCTGATCTCGCCAGTCTGGGCGACAGCCTGGTGTATACAGTGGACGAGGCCGGGGGCCAGATCGAATTGATGATGCCGATCCCCGTTGGCGATACCGGCAGCCGCTGGACACTGATACTCAGCTTGCCGACCCAGGTGGTGATGGAGGAGCTGAGCATCCTCGGTGCCGAGCTTGAACAGCGGCAGTCTGTCGATGCAGTGATGATGAGCATTATCGGCTTGATCGTGGCTCTGCTCGGATTGGCGGTGATGGTGTTGGTGGGTCTGGGCCTGTCGCGGCCGGCACGCCGTCTGGTCGCCATGCTCGACGATATCGCCCGCGGTGAGGGTGATCTGACCAAGCGCCTGGCGGTGGATCGCAAGGATGAATTGGGCGACATAGCCAGAGGCTTCAATGCTTTCCTCGACAAGCTGCAAGCGATGATTCGCGAGGTGGTCAGCTCGGTACAGCAGGTCACCGATGCGTCGGAAAATACCGCCGACATCGCCATGCGCACCAACGACGGCATTCAGCGGCAATTGAGCGAGATCGACCTGGTGGCTACGGCAGTGACCGAAATGACCGCCACAGCCCAGGATGTGGCGCGCAACGCCGCGCAGGCAGCCGAAGCGGCGAACAATGCCGACGGCTCGGCCAATCATGGTCGCGACGTGGTCAAATCCACCGCCGAGGCGATTCAGGCGTTGTCCGGAGATATTCAAAAGGCCGTCGCCAGTGTGCAATCGCTGGCCCGGGACAGTGACAATATTACCGGGATTCTGGCGACTATCCGCGGCATTGCCGAACAGACCAACCTGTTGGCGCTGAACGCAGCGATCGAGGCCGCCAGAGCGGGGGAACAGGGGCGTGGCTTTGCCGTGGTTGCCGATGAGGTGCGCAATCTGGCGCAAAAAACCCAGAGCTCGACCGAAGAAATTCAGCGCATGATCGAGCAATTGCAGAAGGGCACGCGGGACACCGTCAAGGTCATGGAGCAGAGCCGGGTGCGTACCGAGCAGAGCGTACTGCAGGCCGAAGAGGCCGACGCGGCGTTGACCTCGATTACCCAGGCGGTGTCGATCATTACCGAGATGAATACCCAGATCGCCAGCGCTGCAGAGCAGCAGAGTGCCGTCGCCGAGGACGTCAATCGCAATGTCTCGACCATTGATCAGGTCGCCAAGTCGGTGGCCGGGGGGGCTCAAGAGGCGTCAGAGGCGAGTGCCGGTTTGACCCGGCTGGCCGAGCATCAGCGGCGCCTGATCAATCAGTTCAAGGTCTGATCAGGCTTCCGTTATCGCCTTGCCACTGGGTGTGCAGCATTGCGCGCCCTGGGTGTCGGGGCTGCTCATCGCCGGATTCACCGGGTGCATCAGGCTGACCTGCGAGCTGGCATTCAGCAGCAGCGGTTGCAGATGGCTGGCTGCGGTGGCCGCGGCCAGCCAGATGGCCTGTTCCCCACTGTTCAGCGTTACCGGCATGCGTTCGCCGAGCCGGGCTGGCAAGCCCTTGGCCGGTACGGTGATCAGTGCGCAACTGTCCCAATAGCTGCCATCCTCGAGGCTGTACCTTTCCCACAAGCCGGCCAGTGCCAGCCCGCCATTCTGGCTACGCAGATACCAGGGCTGCTTACGTTTGCCCTGCGTCTGCCAGACAAAGAAGCCGTCAGCCGGAATCAGGCAGCGCCGCTGCGCGAGAGCCTGGCCGAACATGGGCTTTTCGTGCAGGTGTTCGGCCTTGGCGCTAAAGGCGGCACGGTCCAGTTGCCTGAGCCAGGTCGGGGTCAGATTCCACAGCACGCGGGCGCACTCCAGGCGGCCTTCAGCCTTGCGTAAAATCAATACCTGCTTGCCCGGCGCCAGGTTCCAGCAGGGCTGCCAGCCTGCCGGCAGGCTAGGAACTGGCGCGCTAAATTGGGCTAGACGGCCACTCATCAGTCTTCCCTATCCATGTCCGGCATGATCGGCGTCGCGTGCTGCCAGTCGTTGATCAGTTCGCGGGCCAGGCCCAGATCCTCGGGGGCGACCCAGATGCCCAGCAGGTCCAGCGCCGGCAGTTCGCCCACGGCGCCCTGCAGATACTGGCCACTCACATGGCAGCCAATGTGGTGCTCTTCGAGCAGGTGGCTGAGTAACTGGGCTTCTACCATATCTTGCGGATGATAGGCGCAGAGCATCAGTCCTGCTCCGCGCGCAGATCGACATGGTAGTCGTCTTCATCGGCGTCGATCTGCAGGTTGACCACAATCGGCTGGCAACACACCTGACAGTCCTCGACATAGGATTGGCTGCCGCCGGTCAAGTCCAGCAGCAGGCTGATGGGTTCGCCGCAGTAGGGACATTCTAAAAAAGCTTCGTCGATCGCCTGCATGCAATGGCCTGTTCGCTGCGAATGGTATGGGCTCCAGTGTAGTCTTATCGTCCATCTGGCGAAACCATGCGCTGGACCGCATAATGCACGGCTCAATTTGGTAGAGACGAGGACCCTATGGGCGAGTTTGACTCGATACGACCCTACTCCGATGCGGAGGTGCCAGCGGTGCTTGAGCGTCTGCTGTCAGACCCTGAGCTGCTGGGCATGCTGGCGCGCTACCGCTTCCCGTGGTTGAGCCGCTGGATGCCGGGGCTCATGACCTGGCTGACCGGCATCGGGCTGCGCCGCGAGGCCAGGGGTATTGCCAGTGTCGAGGCGCTGCAACATAAACTCGAGCCTTATATGACGCGGTTGATCGAGCGCAGTGCCATTCAGGTAACCTACAGCGGCCTGGAGCACCTGAGCAAGGAGCGTGCCTACCTGTTTCTGGCCAATCACCGTGACATTGTCATGGACCCGGCCTTTGTCAATTATGCGCTCTATCATGCCGGCCATCCGACACCGCGGATCGCCATCGGCGATAATCTGCTGCAGCGGCCCTTTGTCAGCGATCTGATGCGCCTTAACAAGAGTTTCATCGTGCACCGTTCGGTCAGCGGTCGGCGCGAAAAGTTGGCGGTCTACCAGTCGCTGTCAGCCTATATCAACCATTCCATTGCCAGCGGCCACTCGATCTGGATTGCGCAGGCCGAAGGGCGCGCCAAGGATGGGCAGGATGAAACCGATACGGCGATCATCAAGATGCTGTGCATGAGCCGCAAGACCGAGCCCTTCAGTCAGGTCCTGGCGTCGCTGAATATCGTGCCGGTGTCGATTGCCTATGAGTGGGACCCCTGCGATCAGATGAAGGCGCGCGAGCTGGAGCAGCGTGAGCACACCGGCAGCTACATCAAGGAACCCGGCGAGGACGACCGCTCCATCGCCATGGGCTTGACCGGCTACAAGGGCCGCGTGCATGTGGCGTTCGGCTCGCCGCTGGATCAGCCGCTGGAGGACGCGAAGGCTGTGGCCCGCGAGGTAGATCGGCAGATTCTGTCCAATTATCGGCTGTATCCCAGCCATTATCTGGCCTTTGAACAGTTGCCCAATGCTCCGCAGCTGGATATCGGCAGCTGGCGAGAGGAGTTCGACGCGGCGACCCTGAGCATGGAGCAGCACCGCTTCGAACAGCGTCTGGCCGCCTGCCCAGAGGCGCAGCGGCCCTGGTGGTTGCTGCAATACGCCAACCCGGTGATCAGTCGGGCCAGGACCTTACACTTGAGTACTGAGCAGGCTGAGCAATAGCCCGGCGCCGAGGCAGGTGCCGCCAACCCGGTTGAACAGCCGGTTGGCGCGCTGCGTGGCGGCTGTCAGTACTGTGCTGATAGCGGCCGGGCTGGTGGCCAGCTGGCTGTGGCTGCGACGGCTTCGGATCCGGGTGGCGAGCAGCAACCAACTGCCACTCACCGCATAGAACAGCCCCAGGCTGTTGATAACCAGAGCGGGCTTGTCCAGATAAAACATCCAGGCTGCCTGCAAAACGGGCATGCGAATACCTCCGGAACAGAGTCTGTTCGGGCAACCGGCGCGGATTTTTGTTTTTCTGGCGGGGTAACAACGAAACATAAAATGGACAGACAGGGGGTTGGTTTATACCAATCCCGAATCAAAACGAGCAGTATTATAGCGCGGCGCTCTTGGCTTTTCGAGCATGGCCGATACATTCTGTTTGAAAAAATCAGTCGCGTGCGCCGCTGGCGCAAGACCTGACGCAACGTTAGCGCCGATACGGCGTCCAATACCTTGAGTTAAATTGAACGGGGTTCACTATGAAAAAGCACATTGTCCTTACCTGCCTGCTCGGCTCACTGCTGGTGCTCGGGGGGTGTGCCTCTCAATTGACTGGCGATACCTATAGCCGGGATGAAGCACGCGCACCGCAGACCGTGCGTATGGGCACGGTGGAGTCAGTACGGCCGGTTCAGATTGAAGGCACGAAAACCATCATTGGGCCTGCCGCAGGTGCCGCTGTGGGGGGTATCGCGGGCAGCTCGGTGGGCGGCGGCCGGGGCAGCATGATTGCCGGGGTGATTGGTGCGGTCGCCGGTGGTCTGGCTGGCGCGGCGACTGATGAGGGCGTGACCCGCAGACAGGGTGTCGAGATTACTGTGCGCGAAGACGACGGTCAGATTCGAGCCTTTGTCCAGCAGGCGGTAG
>JAWOGT010000187.1:0-3846 GCA_046496585.1 Halopseudomonas sp. | reverse complement strand
GACGGGGACGGGCGCAACAACGACGACGAGCTCGCGGTCGGCACCGACCCGTGGGACGCCGACTCGGACGACGACGGCGTGCCGGACGGCGACGAGTTCATGTGGAACGTGGACTCCGACGGCGACACCCTGAAGTATCACACCTTGCTGGATATTGGCCGCGAGGCCATGGCCGCCGAGATTGAACGACCGCTGCAAGAGCGTGTACTGCGCTCTGCCCTGCGTACGGTAGTACCCAATGCCGGCACCTTCAAGGCACTGCTCAAAGCCGGGCAGATGGTCCGCCCGTTCATGCCAGGCGCGCTCAAGGACAAGATCCCCGCGCAGATCACCCCGGCCAAACCACGCCCGACGGCCAAACATGCACGTCAGGTACTGATGCTCGAAGGCTGTGCCCAGGCCGGGCTGTCGCCGAATACCAATGCCGCTGCCGCACGGGTGCTGGATCGCCTCGGCATCGCGCTCAAGCCGATCAGCGAAGCGGGTTGCTGTGGTGCCGTGGATTACCATCTGGATGCCCAGGCCGCAGGCCTGGACCGCGCGCGGCGCAATATCGATGCCTGGTGGCCGGCGATTGAAAGCGGCGCTGAAGCCATAGTGCAGACCGCCAGCGGCTGCGGTGCCTTTATCAAGGAATACGCGCATCTGCTCAAGGGCGATCCGGCCTATGCGCAGAAGGCCGCGAAGGTCAGTGAGCTGGCGCTGGATCTGGTCCAGGTGCTGGAAAAAGAAGATCTTGCGCCCTTGCAGGTCAAGACCAGCCAACGTCTGGCCTTCCATTGCCCCTGCACCCTGCAGCACGCGCAGAAACTCGGTGGCCGCGTGGAACCGATACTGAAAAAGCTCGGCTTCAGCCTGACCTTCGTTGCCGACGGGCATTTGTGCTGTGGCTCCGCCGGCAGCTATTCGATTACCCAGCCGGTACTCGCCAAGCAACTGCGCGACAACCGCATGAATGCGCTGGAAGCCGGCAAACCAGACACCATAGTGACAGCCAACATAGGCTGCCAGACCCATCTGGGCTCGGCAGACAGAACCCCGGTGCGCCATTGGATCGAAGTGGTCGAAGACGCACTCAACTGAACACCAGGAGAACAGCAATGCTGAGCAAACCCGTATTAACCCTCGAAGAAGCCAACAACATGATCGCCGCGGCCTTTGCCGAAGCGGACCAGAATGGCTGGAAGGTCACGGTCGCCGTGGTCGATGACGGCGGACACCTGCTGGCCATGCAGCGGATGGACGGCTGCGCACCCGTGGCTGCCTACATCGCTCCGCAGAAAGCCCGCAGTGCAGCCCTGGGCCGCCGCGAGACCAGCGAGTTTGAAGCCATGATCAACGGCGGCCGCACCGCATTTCTGTCCGCGCCGGAAATCACCGGACTGCTCGAAGGTGGCGTGCCGCTGAAGGTCGACGGCCAGGTGGTCGCGGCCATTGGCGTTTCCGGGGTCAAGCCGGACCAGGATGCCCAGGTCGCCAAGGCCGGCATCGCCGCACTGTAATCAGAGGAGGACAATTCCATGACGCACCGCATTGAACTAGAGGGGCTGCAGATCGATCAGGCCCTGCACCATTTTATCGAGCAGCAGGCGCTGCCGGGTACCGGGATTGACGCCAGCGCATTCTGGTCCGGTTTCAGCCAGTTGGTCCACGATCTGGCGCCGAAGAACCGCGCCCTGTTGGCCGAGCGTGATCGCCTGCAAACCGAGCTGGATCAATGGCACAGCGCGCATCCCGGGCCGATCCAGGATATGCCCGCCTATCGCGAGTTCCTCACCTCGATTGGTTATTTGAAAGCAGTCCCGGACGACTTCCACATCAGCACGGCCAACACCGACACCGAGCTGACCCAGCAGGCCGGCCCGCAGTTGGTGGTGCCGGTGATGAATGGCCGTTACGCCTTGAATGCGGCCAATGCGCGCTGGGGTAGCCTGTATGACGCGCTCTACGGTACCGACGCGATCTCCGATGCGGACGGCGCCGAGCGCGGCCACGGCTACAATCCCGTCCGCGGCGACAAGGTCATTGCCTTTGCCCGGCAATTCCTGAATGACACTATTCCGCTGCAGCAGGGCGATCATACCCAGGCCCAGGCTTACCGCGTGGACAATGGCCAACTGCAGGTGACCCTGCAATCGGGCGAGCAGACCGGGTTGCAGGCAGCCGAGCTGTTCGTCGGTTACCAGGGCAATCCGAGCAGCCCCGAGGCACTGCTGTTCAAGCACAATGGTCTGCACTTTGAAATCCAGATCGACCCCAGCCATGCGATTGGCCAGACCGATGAGGCCGGCGTCAAGGACCTGCTGATGGAGGCTGCCGTCTCCACCATCATGGACTGTGAAGACTCGATTGCCGCGGTCGACGCCGAAGACAAGGTCGTCGTCTACAGCAACTGGCTGGGCCTGATGAAGGGCGATCTGCAAGAGCAGATGGACAAGGGCGGCAAGCGCATAGTGCGCAAGCTCAACCCGGACCGCGACTACAGCACCGCCGACGGACAGGGCCTGACCCTGCATGGTCGCTCCTTGCTGTTCATCCGTAATGTCGGCCACCTGATGACCAACCCGGCGATCCTGCTGAACGACGGCAGCGAAATCCCCGAGGGCATCCTCGACGCCGTGTGCACCAGCCTGATGGCGGTCCATGATCTGCAGCGCAAGGGCAACTCACGCACCGGCAGCATGTATATCGTCAAGCCGAAGATGCATGGCCCGGATGAAGTGGCCTTTGCCAGCGAACTCTTTGGCCGCGTCGAGCAGTTGCTCGGTCTGCCGCAAAACACCCTGAAAATGGGCATCATGGACGAGGAGCGGCGCACCTCGGTCAACCTGAAAGCCTGCATTGCCGCCGCCAGCGCCCGGGTAGCCTTTATCAACACCGGCTTTCTCGATCGCACCGGTGACGAGATGCACAGCGTGATGCAGGGCGGCCCAGTACTGCGCAAGGGCGACATGAAATCCACCGAGTGGATTCAGGCCTATGAGCGCAACAACGTACTGGTCGGCCTGACCTGCGGGCTGCGCGGCAAGGCGCAGATCGGCAAGGGCATGTGGGCCATGCCGGACCTGATGGCAGCCATGCTCGAACAGAAAATCGGCCACCCCAAGGCTGGCGCCAATACCGCCTGGGTGCCCTCGCCGACCGCAGCGGTACTGCACGCGCTGCATTACCACCAGGTCAACGTGCAGGAAGTGCAGCAAGGCATGGAAAGCATCTCGCTCAAGGATGAACAGGAGAGCCTGCTCAACGGCCTGCTGACCGCGCCCCTGGCCGCCGATACTAACTGGAGCGAGACCGACAAGCAGCAGGAACTGGACAACAATGCCCAGGGTATTCTGGGTTACGTGGTGCGCTGGGTAAACCAGGGTATCGGCTGCTCCAAGGTGCCGGACATCAACAACGTCGGCCTGATGGAAGACCGCGCGACCCTGCGGATTTCCAGCCAGCACATGGCCAACTGGCTGCACCACGGTGTGGTCAGCGCAGACCAGGTGACCGAGACCTTCCAGCGTATGGCCAAGGTCGTCGACCAGCAGAATGCCGGTGATCCGGAATACAGCCCCATGGCGACGGATTATCAAGCCTCGGTCGCCTATCAGGCGGCACTGGACCTGGTGTTCAAGGGGCTCGAGCAGCCGAGCGGCTATACCGAGCCGTTGTTGCACCATTGGCGGCAGGTGGCCAAGGCGCGCTAACGGTATGCACTTGGTAATAGCGGCATAAAAAATCCCGGCACTGGCCGGGATTTTTTTGGGTAACGCTTAATGCTTAGCCCACTATCTACTGCACTTTCTATTGCACTTCGACCGCCAGGCTGTCAGCCATCTTCTTCTTCCAGATCGCCGG
>JAWOGT010000015.1:0-6718 GCA_046496585.1 Halopseudomonas sp. | reverse complement strand
CTGCGCGGCTCGCACCTGATCGACACCAACTCCGGCAACACAGCGCGCGGCATCTGCTCGCTGCCCTACGTGCGCCAGTCGGATGGAGAGGTGGTGTATTTTCCCTCCAATCTGATCGAGAACCTGTTTCTCAGCAATGGCATGAGCGCCGGCAATACGCTGGCCGAAGCGCAGGTGCAGTGCCTGTCGGAAATCTTCGAGCGCGCGGTCAAACGCGAAATTCTCGAAGGGGAAATAGCCCTGCCTGATGTTCCATCCGCCGTGCTGGCCAAATACCCCGGTATTCTGGCTGGCATTCAGGGCCTGGAAGAACAGGGCTTTCCGGTACTGGTCAAGGATGCCTCCCTGGGCGGCCAGTTCCCGGTGATGTGCGTCACCCTGATGAATCCGCGCACCGGTGGCGTATTCGCCTCCTTCGGCGCGCACCCGAGTTTTGAAGTAGCGCTGGAGCGCAGCCTGACCGAATTGCTCCAGGGTCGCAGCTTCGAAGGCCTGAACGACTTGCCCCCGCCGACTTTTGAAAGCCAGGCGGTGACCGAGCCGAACAACTTCGTTGAACACTTTATCGATTCCAGCGGCGTGGTGTCCTGGCGCTTCTTCAGCGCCAAGGCCGACTTCGAATTCGTCGAATGGGACTTTTCCGCCGCGGGCGAGCACGCCAACGCCGAGGAAGCTGCCACCCTGTTCGCTATCCTCGAAGAGCTGGGCAAAGAAGTCTACATGGCCGTCTACGACGATCTGGGCGCCAACGCCTGCCGCATCCTGGTGCCGGGCTATTCCGAGGTGTACCCGCTTGACGATCTGATCTGGGACAACAGCAATAAGGCGCTGCTGTTTCGCGCCGACATCCTCGACCTGCACAGCCTGGACGACGACAGCCTGCAAGCGCTGCTCGAGCGCCTGGACGACAGCGAGCTGGATGACTACACCGACATCACCACCCTGATCGGCATCGAGTTTGACGACAACACCGCCTGGGGCCAGCTGACGATTCTCGAGCTGAAACTACTGATTCATCTGGCCCTGCAGCAGTTCGAGGAAGCCAAGGAAGGGGTCGAAGCCTTCCTGCAGTTCAACGACAACAGCGTCGAGCGGGGCCTTTTTTATCAGGCGCTGAATGTGGTGCTGGAAGTGGAGCTGGACGAGGATCTGGATCTGGACGATTACGAGAGCAACTTCCGCCGCATGTTTGGCAACGAGCGCATGGATGCAGTGATTGGCTCAATGGACGGCAGCGTGCGCTTTTATGGTCTGACGCCGACCAGCATGCAGCTCGAAGGGCTGGATCGGCATCAGCGGCTGGTGGAGAGCTACAAGAAGCTGCACCGGGCGCGCGCAGCAGCGCGGGGCAGGGCGGCGGGTGTGTCCGGTTAAGCGCCAGCCGCCTTCCATGCGCCGGCTGAGCCAAGGAAAACGTCCACCCGCTCAAAGCCCTGCGCCTTGAGCCAGCCGGCCGCCACGCTGGCACGCGCGCCGCTGGCACACATCAGCGTATAGGACCGGCCGGGATCGAGATCGCGCCACTGTTCGTTAAGGTGCCCGACATAGATATGACGCGCGGCTTCGATCGGATGCGCCTCCACCTCGTCGGCGGCGCGCACGTCCAGTAACGTCCAGTCGTCGGGTCGCTCGGCGATACGCGCTTGAACACCGGCGAGGTCGACCATTGGCATCGACGCGAAAGCGCCTCCGCTGGCGACGGATCCGACCATGTTGGTAAAGGCCCCGACAATATGGTCAAAGCCGGTACGCCGCAAATGTATGGCGACCACACAGGCCTCCTCCATTGATTCCGACACCAGCGCAATACGATCGGCCTCCTGCAGAAACCAACCGGCAAAGGCGCTGATCATATCGGCAGGGATGCACAGGGCCCCCGGCCAGTGCGCCCCGGCAAACGCGGTGACGCTGCGGGTATCGATAATGCGGTCTGCACCGGCTTTTTGCAGCGCGGCGAAGTCCAGGGGTAACGGCGCCGGGATGCGCGGCATGGCGCTGGCGCCCTCGACGTTCAAGCGCTCCATGGTGCTGAAATAGGGCGGCAGATAGTGGATTTCAGCCAGTTTTGCGGCAATGAACGCTTCGCGATCGGCGATCTGCATACGCGGGTTATTGGCGCGCTCATGGCCGATGGTGGAAAATTCGCGGTCAGCCATACCCGCGCCACACACCGATCCGGCCCCATGCGCTGGGTAGATGATCGTCTGGTCGCCTAGCCCCTCGAGCTTGCGCAGGCTGTCGAAGAGCAGGCCAGCCACTTCGCGCGCACGCTCCGGATAGAAGTCGGTACGTCCGACATCACCGACGAACAGGGCGTCGCCAGTAAAGACGCCCACCGCGCCCTGGTCATACTCGGTGTCATACAGCGCAAAGGCGAGATGGTCATCGGTATGGCCAGGGGTTTCCAGCGCAGTGATCTTCGCTGCACCAATGGCAAAGCTGTCGCCGTCGCGCGCCGTATCGGCGTAGCGCAGCGGTTCGGCAGGGTGGGGGCCGTGCCACACGGTGGCGCCGGTCAGTGCGGCCAGGACCGGCGCCCCTGAGACGAAATCCTCATTGCGGTGGGTCTCGAATATATGGGTGATCTGCATGCCGCGCGCACGGGCGCGCTCGACATAGGTTTCGCAGTCGCGCTGCGGATCGATCACCGCCGCTTCACCCTTGCTGCCGATCAGATACGACAGGTGCGACAGGCCTGCGGTTTTGATGGTTTCAATGAACACTCGATACCCTCCATTTGGGACGCCTGTGCTTGTGACCCCAGGCCAGGTGGATCGTTTCTGCAATTTCGCCCTCGTCAGCCACTGGAGTGCCGGTGCCAGGTGAGCTTTACTGTAACTAGTTTGTCCCATTGTAGTAGCCGCTTGTTACCCGCGGGCCGGCATACCAGTGCATGCTGGCCAAACTCTGGATAGGAGGACGAAACATGAGCGCCAAGAAATTATTGTTGCTGGCCGGTGACTTCACCGAAGATTATGAAACCATGGTGCCGTTTCAGGCACTGACCATGCTCGGTTATCAGGTGCACACGGTGTGCCCGGATAAAAAATCCGGCGATACGGTGCGTACCGCCATTCATGACTTCGAGGGGGATCAGACCTACACCGAAAAGCCCGGGCACAACTTCGCGTTGAACTACGATTTTGACCAGGTCAAGGTCGAGGATTATGTCGGCCTGGTGATCCCCGGCGGACGCGCACCGGAATATCTGCGCTTGAATGACCGGGTAATCGAGATTGTGCAGCAGTTCGACCAGGCGCAAAAACCCATCGCCGCCGTATGCCATGGCGCGCAGATTCTCGCTGCCGCTGGCGTGCTCAAAGGCCGGGAATGCAGCGCGTACCCTGCCTGCGGGCCTGATGTGAAGCTGGCCGGCGGGACCTATATGGATATCCCGGTGGATCAGGCTCACGTGCAGGGCAATCTGGTCACGGCTCCCGCCTGGCCGTCGCATCCCGCCTGGCTGGCGGCCTTTGTCAAACTGCTGGGTGCTCAGATAACGCTGTAGCGCGTATAACTTACCGTCAGGGGTGCCCCTGTCGGTGGTGCGAACCTCGGCTGGCTAAGCCAGGCGAGGTAGCTCAAGGGGCCAGGGGCACCTGCCGCTTGTGCTCTGTGGCATCGTAATACTGGATGATCTTTCTCGCCGCGTCCTCATCCACCGGCTCGCCGAGCAGGAACGCATCGATCTGTGCATAGGGCACCCCGTGGGCCTCTTCGTCAGGCCTGCCCGGCTCCAGCTCTTCAAGATCGGCGGTGGGGATCTTCTGCACCAGCGGCGCCGGAGCATCGAGCTGCGCCGCGATGCGCCGCACCTGGCCCTTGGTCAGCCCGGTTAGCGGGGCCAGGTCACAGGCGCCGTCACCAAACTTGGTGAAAAAACCCATCACCGCTTCAGCGGCATGATCGGTACCCACCACCAGACCATTAACGAAGTTAGCCAGGGTATATTGCGCAATCATGCGGCTACGGGCCTTGACGTTGCCCTTGACGAAATCCCGCTTGGTCGCCTCCGCTGGCTCATCGGCAAAGCAGGCCATCATCGCATCCACCGCATGCTTGATGTCGACCGTGCGTAGCCGATCGGGCTTGATAAAATCCAAGGCAGCCTGCGCATCCTGTTCATCCGCCTGCACGTCATAGGGCAAGCGCATGGCATAGAAGGTCGCTTCATAGCCATCCTGGCGTAGCGATTCGACCGCCATCTGGCACAATTTGCCGGCGGTGGTCGAATCCACACCGCCGCTGATCCCCAGCACCAGCGCCCGCAACCCGGAGTGGCGCAGCGTGCCCTTGATAAAATCGATACGCCGCTCGATCTCCTGCTTGATCTCGGCGGCCGCCGTCAGGTCGGGGTTGACCTGCAATGCACTGCGAATCTCAGCGCTACGACTTGAAGCAGTGTTCATGCTTGTCTCCTTGGTATCCGATATGAAAGTGCGCAATGCGCTGACCCGGTGTCTGGCGTTACCAGGGCAGCTGCTGGCCATCGCTGTGCCAGAAAGACCCGCTGTTCTCCAGCGTCAGGCCGTCGATACGGGCGGCCAGGCCTCGTGCCGCTTCCGCTGGCGAGATGTGGCCGGAAAAGCCGACCATGCGGGTTTGCACATAACCTGGGTGCAGTTGCGCTACGGCAATCCCTTTGGGCTTGAGATCCATGGCCAGCGACTTGCCAAAGGCGTTCAGCGCGGCCTTCGAGGCCCGGTAGCCGTAACGCCCACCCGAGTCGTTATCGGCTATCGAGCCCATGCGACTGGTGATATTGGCGATCTTGCCGCCGGCCGGGATCAGCTTGAGCAAGGCTTGCGCCACGCGTAGCGGGGCGTAGGCGTTGATTTCCATCTGGGTGCGGATCGAATCAAAATCAATCGAGCCCAGCACCTCGTCCTGCAGCAGGCCGGCATTGTTGATCAGCAGGTCGATATTGGTCCCGGCCAGCGCCGCAGCCAGTGTGGCCACATCGGCCTCACGCGTGACATCAATGCCGTCGACAACCGTGCTCGCCACTGCGTCCAGCTCGGGTGAGGATTCCCGGCACACGCCGGTGACCCGGTCGCCACGCGATGCGTACAACCGCGCCAATTCCAGACCGATACCCCGGTTTGCCCCGGTAATAACCACGTGTTGCATAAGATGCGCTCCTGATCAATTGCGGCGAAAAACGCCGGCACAGACCCAGCAGACTACCGCGCTTCTTTTATCCGGTCGAGAGCATCAGGCACAGCGCCCAGTCCGGCGGATCAACGGCGTGCGGTTTTGAACTGGCCGATCAGGCGCTCCAGCTGTTCGGCGGCGCCCTTAAGGTGTTGGGTGTTCTCGGCGGTGTCTTTCAGTTCAAACATGACCTTGCCGCCCAGGGCGCTGAGCTGATTGAGGCTGCGGGCGATCTCATTGGAAGTTTGCGATTGCTCTTCCGCCGCGGCGGCCACCTGATGGGTCATGTCGGTAATGGTCGACACCGAAGCGGCGATCGAGCCCAGGGCCGTGCGCGAGGCTTCGACCTGGGTCTGCATCTCCTCGGACTGCCGGTGACTGTCCTCCATGGATTCCACCGCCCTGGTTGTGCCACTTTGCAACAAGCTGATCATTTCCTGAATTTCATCCGTCGAGCGCTGTGTGCGGCTGGCCAGGGTTCTTACCTCGTCGGCTACCACGGCAAAACCGCGGCCCTGCTCACCGGCCCGCGCCGCCTCGATGGCCGCGTTGAGCGCCAAGAGATTGGTTTGATCCGCTACGCCACGGATGACACTCAGCACCGAGCCTATGGTCTTCGAGTTCTCGTTCAGTTCACTCACGGCCTGACCGGCACGCGCGATGTCGGTCGCCAGCGTAGCCATCTTGGTCGAAGTGTTGTCTGCCGTCTGGTGCCCGCGCGCCGTCTGCGTACCAGCATCCTTCGCCGCCTCGGCCGAGTCGGACATGCGCCGGGCAATCTCCTCCACGGTTGAACTCATTTCCTCTACCGCCGAAGCGATGGTATCCAGTTCGCTGCTCTGCTGATGGTAGGACGCCTCGGCCTTGGCCATCGCGCTACCCACGTCAGTGGCTATCTGCCGGTTGCGTGAGACCACATCACGCAGCTCGTCTATTACCCCGGACAGCTTGTCGGTAAAGGCATTGAAACCGCGCGCCAGACCAGCCACTTCGTCGCTGCCCGTCGCGTCAAGGCGCCGGGTCAGATCGCCGTCGCCTGTAGCAATACCGTTCATTGCGCGCACCGCCTGGCCCAGCGGCCCGTTAATGCTGCGCGCGATCAACAGATTGAAGCCGATAAGCAGCAGCAGACCGATGGATGCCAGGATCAGCTTGGGCGTCATTTCGGCCCAGAAGAAACCGTCGACGTCGTCCAGATAAATGCCGGTGCCCAGCACCACGCCCCAGGGCTCGAACAACGACACATAGGAGATTTTCGGCACTGGATCCGTCACGCCCGGTTTCGGCCAGTCATACTCGACAAAACCCGCCGAATCGGCCCGCACCACCTGGTTCATCTCACGGAAGAGCAATGTGCCGTTGGGATCTTTCAGTTCTGCCACGCTGTTGCCGACCAGCGCGGCACTGAAGGGATGCATAAGCATCTGCAGGTCCAGGGTGTGCACCCAGAAATAATCGTTGTCACCATAGCGCTGCTGCCCCAGGGCCACCATCGCGCCTGCCTTCGCCTGTTCCTCGCTGAGCTCGCCGCTCAGTTGCCGGTCATGATAATGCTGCAGCACAC
>JAWOGT010000238.1:0-8118 GCA_046496585.1 Halopseudomonas sp. | reverse complement strand
GTCGTTGATGCACATGCCCCCGGCATGGGTCTGCTCCATGAGCCGCTGCTGCTCGGCCTTGTCGTAGCCGAAGTAATACAGGGCCAGAGGCCGGGGCCGGTCGGCGACATACTGCATGGCCTGATCGATACTGTCGTAGGGCACTATCGGCAGCAGCGGACCGAAGATTTCATCCTGCATGACTTTCATGTCGTCATTGACGTCGAGCAGCAAGGTCGGGGCAATCACGCGCGTCTGCTGGAAATCTTCCGCGCCGGGGTTCAGTTCGATCACTTGCGCGCCCTTGCTCCGCGCGTCCTCCAGGTAGCTGTTGAGACGCTGGTACTGGCGCGGATTGATGATCTGCGTGTAATCCGGATTCGCCGCCAGATGCGGGTACAGCTGCTTGAACTGCTTGCCCAGCGCGGTGACCAGCTCGGCGACCCGATCGCGCGGACACAACACGTAGTCCGGCGCCACGCAGGTCTGGCCGGCATTCACCCCCTTGCCAAAGGCAATGCGTTCGGCGGCGTCGTCGATCGGCACGTCCAGCGAGACGATGGCCGGGGATTTGCCGCCCAGTTCCAGGGTCACCGGCGTCAGGTTGTCGGCGGCCGCGCGCATCACATGGCGGCCGATAGCGGTGCCGCCGGTAAACAACAGATGATCCAGGGGTAAGCGGGAAAAGGCTTCGCCGACCTCGGCCTCGCCGGTGATAACGGCGACCTGATCCTCGGTAAACACCTCGGCCAGCACCGTGGCCAGTGCCGCGGCGGTCGCCGGGGTAGATTCGCTCATCTTGATCAGTACCCGGTTGCCCGCCGCCAGCGCAGCGGTCAACGGACCCATGGCCAGATACAGCGGATAATTCCACGGTACGATAACGCCGACCACCCCCAGCGGCTGATAGATCACCTGCGCCTTGCCCGGCTGGAAGGCCAGGCCGACGTGGCGTCTGGAGGGTTTCATCCAGCGCCGGATGCGCTTGGTAACGTAATTGATGCCCTCGATGGAAGGCAATATTTCCGCCAGTTTGGTCTCGTCCGCAGAGCGCCGACCAAAGTCCAGGCTAATCGCCTCTATCAGCCTTTGTTGCTGACTGAGCAGCGCCTCTTTGAGCGCCTTGAGCATTTCAATGCGCTGGTCGGCGGTCGGCATTGGCTGTTGCCTGAACGCCTGCTGCTGCGCGGTGAACAACCGCTGCATGCGGGAAATGGACTGCTGTTGATCCTGCATATAGGCAATATCGGCTACCATGGGGCTCTCCGCAGAGTCCGCTGGCGGCTCTGGTTTTTAGAATATAAGGCATATTTAGAGCAATTGCTCTAAGCTGTCAAACAGAGTTTTGTCAGCCGCGCTGACCGTCCGCGTCAAACCCATGGAAATCCGTAATGAAAACCCGCGACCGCATTCTTCAGACTAGCCTGCAATTGTTCAATGAACAGGGCGAGCGGCTGGTCACCACCAACCATATTGCGCAGCATATGGGCATGTCGCCGGGCAATCTGTACTACCACTTTCGCAACAAGCAGCAGATCATCGCCGAGCTGTTCAGTCATTACGAAATCCGCGTGGATGACTATTTGCGCGTGCCCGAGGGCCGGGAGCTGCAAGTGGCCGACAAGGCGGTGTATCTGGAATCGATCTTTCGCGGCCTCTGGGAGTATCGCTTCCTGCACCGCGATCTGGAGCATTTGCTCACCAGCGATGTCGAGCTGGCTGAGCGCTATCGAGCGTTTTCCCGCCGCTGCGTGCGCAGCGGTCAGACCATCTATCAGGCGCTGGTGGACGCGGATATCCTCTGCGCCGAGCGCACCGACCCCCAGGCACTGGCCATCAACAGCTGGCTGCTGATGACCGGTTGGGTCGGCTACCTGTGCACCACGGTGCTGGATGACGAGCAGCCGGAGCTGACCCCAGCCCTGCTGCGCCGGGGGGTTTATCAAGTGTTGGCGCAAGAGGCGGGCTTGCTCACCGAGCGGGTCAGGCCCGAGGTCGAAGCCCTGCTGCGGGATTATTATAGCCCGTTGAAATAACGCTTAAGGCGCCGATTGCCCGAGGGTGTGCTGTAACCATTCGGGCAGCCGTCGTTCCAGGTAATAGCCCGGTCGCCAGGGCGAACCCTCGATAAAACCGACATGCCCGCCAGCGGCGTGCAGCTCCAGGCGCGTGCTGGCCGACAATTCGTGCAGCTCGGGCACGCTGTGCGGATAGACAAAGGGGTCATCGGCGGACTGGATGATCAGGGTCGGCACCTGGATCGCCGCGAGGAAAAAGCGGCTGCTGCAGCGCCGATAGTAGTCGGCTGCGCTGGCAAAGCCGTGCAAGGGCGCGGTAACCCGGTCGTCAAAATCCCAAAAACTGTCCAAGCCCTCCAGTGAGCCCAGGGCGCTTAAGCGCGCCTGCTCGGCATCCAGTCCCTGGTGGGCAAACAGGCGCTGTTTATTGACCACATAGGCCAGCATGTCGCGCATGAAGCGCGCCTGGTAAACCCGCGAAAAACCGACGCGCAGGCGATCCGCGCATTGGTCAAGACGAAATGGCACGGAGACGGCCGCCGCCGCCGCCAGCGTACAGTCGCCGGCGCTCTCGCCGAGATACTTCAGCAATACATTGCCGCCCAGTGAATAGCCGATCGCCACCAGCGGCCGCTGGGGCAGCGCACGGTGCAGCTGACTGACCACCTCGGCGAGGTCTTCGCTGGCGCCGGAGTGGTAACCCCGGGCGCGTCGGTTCGGCTCCCCGGAGCAGCCGCGCCAGTTGACCGCCACGCTCGGCCAGCCGAGCCGGGCCAGGGCCTGTTGCTGGCCGAGGATATACAGCGAATTAGAGCTGCCGGTCAGGCCGTGGAGCAGGATGACGCAGGGGTGCTGAGCGTCAGCCTCAGCGGCTGACAGATCGTCTTGCGCTAGCCAATCCAGATCGAGGAAGTCGCCATCGGCGAGGATGATCCGTTGCCGCTGGCGCTGCAGTGCCGGCGGCTTGCGCAGCAGCGGCGAAAACAGGGTTTGCAGGTGCGCACCGGGCAGCCAGCGGGCTGGCCGGTAGCCGCTCACCCGCGGCGTTGCCACAGGCTGTACCAGACCTGACCGGCGCGCTTCTCGCGCTGCAGACTCCAGTTTGCCGGCGCCTGCAGCGTGGCCGGGGCCGATTCGCTCTCGGTATAGATCCAGGCGTCGTCAGTGAGCCAGCCATTGGCCTCCAGGGCCGCGCAGCTGGGTGCCAGCAGACCCTGGCGAAACGGCGGATCGAGAAACACCAGGTCGTAGGCCTGCTGCGGTGTGCTGGCGAGCAGCTGCAGCGCGTCCTGTTGTTGAACATCCGCGTGCTCGCAGGCCAGCCTCTGCAGGTGCCCGCGCAGGGTGTTGACTACGTCCCGACTGCTGTCACAGGCCAGTGCGTAGGCGGCGCCGCGGGACAGCGCTTCCAGCGTCAGCGCCCCGCTACCGGCAAACGGGTCCAGGCAGCGTGCGCCTTCGATCCGGCCACTCAGCCAGTTGAACAGGGTTTCGCGGATCCGGTCAGGCGTGGGGCGCAGGCCGGGTTGCTCGCTAAAGCTGAAGCGCCGGCTGCGCCACTGGCCGGCAATGATCCGCAGCTGGCTGGTTCCGGCGGGCAGGGTTTTCATGCCTCGGGGATCTCCAGTGCCTGGTGGCCGGCATCGTCAGCCAGTGCCGCGTCGACGTCGGCGTCGGCGGTTTCGCCGAGTGGCTGGCCGACGGTGACGGTCAGGCGTTGCTCGGCGCTCAGGTGCCGCTGGAAGGCATCGCGCACGTCGGCCACGGTGAGTTTTTCCACCTGGTCAAGGAACAGCTGCAGGTGGTTGAGCGGCAGATTGTAGAAGCCAATCATCCCCAGCTGGCTGACGATGGCGGCGTTGCTCGCGGTGGACAGCGGAAACTGGCCCATGATTTGCCGCTTGCTGCGGATCAGTTCGGCCTCGGTTGGGCCTGCGCTGACAAAGCCGTCCAGGGTCGTGTTGATCACCTCCAGTGCCTGATTCACCTGATCACTGCGGGTTTGCATGCTGATCACGAACGGGCCTTGCGCCTGCATGGGGGAGAAGCTGCTGCTGACCGAATAGGACAGGCCGCGGGTTTCGCGGATTTCTTCCATCAGCCGCGAGCCGAAACCGGAGCCGAGTATCTGATTGCCCACATAGAGCGCCGGATAGTCTTCGGCGCGGCGGCTGACGCCGAGCTGACCGAGCATGATATGCGTCTGTTGCGAGTTGAAGTCGAGATGCTGGCGGGCTGCGCTGATCGGCTCGGGGTCGGCTACCGGCTCGGCAGCCGGCCCCTGGGGCAGGGTGCTGGACAAGCGCGCGGCGATGCGTTCGGCTTGCTCGCGGCTGACGTCGCCGACCAGCGCGATCACCGCATTGCCAGCGGCGTAATACTGCTGGTGGAACGCGCGCAGCTGCTCCGGGGTGATGGCGGCCAGGCTATCGGCTTGCCCCTGGGGCAGGCTGGCATAGGGATGGCTGCCATACAGCCCGCTCCAGAACGCTTCACTGGCTTGAGCCGCTGGGCTTTGCAGGCGGAACTGCAAGCTGGCCAGCAGCTGATTGCGCAGGCGCTGATACGGCGCGTCGCGAAAATCCGGCTGGCTGACGACCTGGGCGAACAGCTCCAGGGCCGGGTCGAGCTTGTCCGCTGCCGTCAGGCTGCGCAGGCTGACCAGCGCCATATCCCGGTGGGCGCTGTTTTCGAACTGCGCTCCGAGGGTTTCGAATCCGCCGGCAATCTGGCCCGCATCGAGGCCTGCGGCACCTTCATTCAGCATGCCGTTGGCCAGGGTGGCCAGACCGGGCAGCTCGTCGTCGCGGCTGGCGCCGGCGGCAAACAGCAGCTGCAGATCCAGCATCGGCAGCTCACTGGCCTGCATGAAATACACCCGGGCACCTTCGTCGGTAACCCAGTGCTGAAGGTCCAGGCTGCGGCGCGGCGGGGCCTTGTCGCGGTCGATGCTTTGCAGCGTGGTTAACGGCGGAAGCGGATCCAGCTGCGGATCAATATCCGGGACGCTGATCAGGGTCGTCTCGGCAGGCGCCGGCGGCGTTTCGCTGGGCGCCTGATTGCGTTTGCTGATCAGCAGGGCGGCGATCAGAATCAGCACCGCCACGGCGACCAGCCAGCGCAGGGGGGACATCGGCTTGGCGGACATCAGTTGCTTTCCTCTTGATCAGTATCAGGTTTGGTACTGGCTGTGGTACTGGCTGTGGCGCTGGCCACCGGCAATACGTGGCCGCGGGTCAGACGCTCGGTGACCAGGTAGCGCCGGGCGACGTCACTGACCTGCTCGGGCGTGACCGCTTCGAGCGCCGCGGCGTCCTCCTCGATCAGGCGCCAGGGCAAGCCGACGCTTTCCAGCTGGCCTATTTGCGTGGCCTGATGGCTGATGCTGTCCTGCTGGTAGACCTCGGCGGCGATCATCTGGGTCTTGACCCGGGTTAACTCGGCAGCCGAGGGCGGGGTGTCTTTCAGCTCGTCGATTTCCTGCCACAGGGCTTGCTCCAGCTGCTCCAGGCTGATGTCGCGGGCCTGATTGGGTAGACCATTGAGGGTGAACAGGCTGTCACCGCGGCTAAAGCCGCTATAGCTGGCGGATGCCGAGGTAGCAATGGCTTCGCCGCGCTCCAGCCGGCTGGCCAGGCGCGCACTGTAGCCGCCGTCGAGCACGCCGCTGAGCAGGCGCAGGGCATGCACTTCCCAGGCCTCGGCGGCCGTGGTCAGGCTGGGTACGTTAAAGCTCAGCAGCAGGCTCGGCAACTGCACATCCAGGTGCAGGGTGACGTTGCGCTCGGCGCCCCCGGGCAGGTCCAGGGGTTTTTTGTGCTGCGGCACTGTGCCGGCCGGGATCGGGGCAAAATACGTCTCTACCAGAGGCATCACCTCGGCCAGCGTCACATCGCCGACGATCACCAGTACCGCATTGCCGGGCTGGTAATGGGTCTGGTACCAGGCGCGCAGGTCGCTGACGGTCAGCCGTTCGATATCGTGCATCCAGCCAATCACCGGCTGTGCATAGGGGCTGGCGATATGCGCCTGAGTCAGGAACCGCTCATAGGCCAGGCTGTTGGGGTTGTCATCGACGCGCAGGCGGCGTTCTTCCTTGATCACCTCCATTTCGCGGATGAACTCATCTTCCGGCAGGGTGGCGGTATGCATCCGCTCGGCTTCCATTTCCAGCGCGATGGGCAACTGATCGCGGCTCAGCACCTGGTAGTAAGCGGTGTAGTCGCGGCTGGTAAAGGCGTTCTCCTCGGCGCCGAGGCTGCGCAGCACGCGTGAGGATTCGCCGGGGCCGAGGCTCTTGCTGCCCTTGAACATCATGTGTTCCAGAGCGTGGGAGATACCGGTCTGGCCGGGCGGCTCATGGCTGCTGCCGACCTTGTACCAGAGCTGCGAGACCACCACCGGCGCGCGGTGATCTTCGCGCACGATGACCTTCAGGCCGTTGTCCAGCGTCAGCTCGTGGGTGGGTTGCCGGGCGCTGTCCGCCACGGCCGGGCCGGCCAGCACAGCCAGCAGCATATAGGAGAGGGAAATTGTAAGGCGTAACATACATGCATCCTGTAGGAACTTACCGCCTGCGGCGGAAGTGGAGTAGGATAACCCAACCTTCAACGCGGTGGCTAAACAGCCTTCGCCAGCCATAGATAGTGATCGTCAATGTTTGGTTCCAAAGACAAGCCAGAACACCCCGAAGCAGCGAAACAAGACCAGGATCAGGCCAAACCCGAGAAGAAGGGCCTGTTTGCTTGGGCGCGGCGCAAGCAGGAAGAGACGCCCAAGGCGCCGGTCAGCCAAAACCCGCCGCCTGCCAGCCCAAGCCCGCCACCGGCCGGCCTGGATCAGCCACCTGCCAGCGGTGATGAGCTGCCGGCCCGTCAGGATCAGCCGCCAGCGAGCCATGATCAGGCGGCGCGCGACGCCGCGCAGTCGCTGTTTGCCGGCCTCGGCACTGCCGAGCCCGCACCGCCTGCCACTGTGCCGGGCGCCGCACAGAACAGCGAGCCAAGCAAAGAGCCCCAGGGTTTCTTTGCGCGCATGAAGCAGGGCCTGTCGAAAACCAGCGTAAACCTGGGCGACGGCATGGCCAACCTGTTTCTCGGCGAGAAGGATATCGATGACGAGTTGCTCGAGGAACTCGAAACGCGCCTGTTGATGGCCGATGTGGGCATCGAAGCAGCGACGCTGATCATGGAGTCGCTGCAGGCCCGCGTACGCCGTCATCAACTGTCCAACCGCAAGGCCCTGTATGCCGCGCTGCAAAGCGAGCTGGAAGCCCTGTTGGCGAATGTCGCCAAGCCGATGGTCATCAGCGCGGAGAAGAAGCCCTTCGTGATTCTGGTGGTGGGCGTCAACGGGGTAGGCAAGACGACCACCATTGGCAAGCTGGCCAAGCGCCTGCAGGGCGAGGGCAAGCAGGTCATGCTGGCTGCGGGCGATACTTTCCGCGCCGCTGCTGTGGAGCAATTGCAGATCTGGGGTGATCGCAACAAGATCCCGGTGGTGGCCCAGCATACGGGCTCGGATTCCGCCTCGGTGATTTTTGATGCGCTGCAGGCGGCCAAATCACGCGGTGTGGACGTACTGATTGCCGATACTGCCGGGCGCCTGCACAACAAGGACAACCTGATGGACGAGCTGAAGAAGGTCAAGCGGGTACTGGCCAAGCTCGATCCGCAAGCGCCGCACGAGGTGCTGCTGGTACTGGACGCGGGTACCGGTCAGAACGCCATTTCCCAGACCAAGCTGTTTGATCAGGCGGTGGGGTTGACCGGTCTGGTGCTGACCAAGCTGGATGGTACCGCCAAGGGCGGGGTGATCTTTGCGTTGGCCAAGCAGTTTGGTCTGCCGATCCGCTTTATCGGTGTGGGCGAGCAGATCGACGATCTGCGACCCTTTACTGCGTCGGAGTTTGTCAAAGCCTTGTTTGGTCGCGACTAAGTCATGATTCGCTTCGAACAGGTGAGCAAACGCTACCCTAACGGCCATATGGGCCTGGACAAGCTGACGCTGCATATCAAGACCGGCGAAATGGTGTTTATCACCGGGCATTCCGGGGCCGGCAAGAGCACGCTGCTGAAATTGATCATGTGCATGGAGCGGCCCAGCTCCGGTCAGGTGCACG
>JAWOGT010000220.1:0-6046 GCA_046496585.1 Halopseudomonas sp. | reverse complement strand
GGTTTAGCCGGGTTTGTACTGCTGCTTTCACTGTCTATACTAAGAGGCGTATTTCTTTTTCCGCCAAACTTCACAATGACGATAATGTACGGAGTCGTGTACGGACCAACTTTGGGAATTCCTGCGGTTCAGGCTTTCTGTCGTAGCGAGCTGGCGCCACGGGCCGCGCAGATCGACAAGGACAACCAGTTCCCGGCCGAACTGTGGCGCCGTTTTGGCGATATGGGCTTGCTCGGCATTACCGTCAGCGAGGAGTTCGGCGGCGCCGGGCTGGGTTATCTGGCGCATGTGGTGGCCATGGAAGAGATCAGCCGCGCCTCGGCTTCAGTCGGCCTGTCCTACGGTGCCCATTCCAATCTGTGCGTCAATCAGATCAATCGTAACGGTAGCGCCGAGCAGAAAGCCCGCTATCTGCCCGCGTTGCCCAGTGGCGAGCACGTCGGGGCCCTGGCGATGAGCGAACCGAATGCCGGATCCGACGTGGTGAGCATGAAGCTGCGCGCCGACAAGCACGGCGACCAGTATCGGCTGAATGGCAGCAAGATGTGGATCACCAACGGGCCGGACGCCCAGGTGTACGTGATCTACGCCAAGACCGAACCGGACCGGGGCGCGCACGGCATAACGGCGTTTATTGTCGAACGCGACTGGGCCGGCTTCTCCCGTGGACCGAAACTCGACAAGCTCGGCATGCGCGGCTCGAACACCTGTGAACTGATCTTCGATAACGTTGCCGTGCCGGCCGAGAACATGCTTGGCGGCCTGAACGCTGGCGTCAAGGTGTTGATGAGCGGCCTGGACTACGAGCGCGTGGTGCTTTCCGGCGGACCGGTGGGCATCATGCAGGCCTGCATGGACGAGGTGGTGCCCTATATCCATGATCGCCAGCAGTTTGGCCAGAGCATCGGCGAGTTCCAGCTGATCCAGGGCAAGGTCGCCGACATGTACACCCAGCTCAACGCCAGCCGCGCCTACCTGTATGCCGTGGCCCAGGCCTGTGACCGTGGCGAAGCGACCCGCAAGGACGCTGCGGGGGTGATTCTGTACACCGCCGAGCGCGCTACGCAAATGGCCCTGGACGCCATCCAGATTCTCGGCGGCAATGGCTATATCAATGACTACCCTACTGGCCGCCTGTTGCGCGATGCCAAGCTGTATGAGATCGGCGCCGGGACCAGCGAGATCCGGCGGATGTTGATTGGCCGGGAGTTGTTTAATGAAACCCGTTGAGCAGAGTGGCAAGCGACAAGTTGCAAGCGGCAAGCGCTGCGCATCAGGCTGGCAGGCCGGTGCAGCCAAGGGCGACTTGCAACTGGCAACGTATTGCTTGCCACTGCGTTGCGAGACCATGCCATGAGCATCCTGCCTACGCAGATACATCCGTCCAGCCCTGAATTCGCCGCCAACCGCGACGCCATGCTCCTACTGGTCGAGGATTTACGCAGCGTGTTGCGCAAGGTCGCCGAAGGCGGTGGTGCGACGGCACAGGAGCGGCATGTGTCGCGTGGCAAACTGCTGCCGCGCCAGCGTATCGATAGCTTGCTGGATGCCGGATCGCCGTTCCTCGAAATCGGCCAACTGGCCGCGCATCAGGTCTACGGCGAAGCCGTCCCGGCGGCCGGCATCATTGCCGGAATCGGCCGGGTAGAAGGCGTGGAATGCATGATTGTCGCCAATGACGCGACGGTCAAGGGCGGCTCCTACTACCCGCTGACGGTCAAGAAGCATCTGCGCGCGCAGACCATCGCCCAGCAAAACCGCCTGCCCTGTATCTATCTGGTCGACTCTGGCGGGGCTAACCTGCCCCGCCAGGATGAGGTCTTTCCCGATCGCGAGCATTTCGGTCGGATCTTTTTCAATCAGGCCAATATGAGCGCCCAGGGCATTGCCCAGATCGCCGTGGTCATGGGTTCCTGTACCGCTGGCGGCGCCTATGTGCCGGCCATGGCCGATGAGGCCATCATGGTCCGCAACCAGGCCACGATCTTTCTTGCCGGCCCGCCACTGGTCAAGGCCGCCACCGGCGAAGTGGTCAGCGCCGAGGAGCTCGGTGGCGCCGATGTACACTGCAGGACCTCCGGCGTGGCCGATCATTACGCCGAAGATGACGAGCACGCGCTGGCGCTGGCGCGGCGCTGCATTGCCAATTTGAACTGGCGAAAACAGGGTCAGCTGACACTGCGTACCCCGATCACGCCGCGCTATCCGGCGGACGATCTGTACGCCATCATTCCCGCGGATCCGAAACAGCCGTTCGACGTGCGCGAAGTCATAGCCCGGCTGGTGGACGATAGCCAGTTTGATGAGTTCAAGGCACTCTACGGCGCCACCCTGGTGTGCGGCTTTGCCCACCTGCACGGCCACCCGGTGGCGATTCTGGCCAATAACGGGATTCTGTTCGCCGAGTCGGCGCAGAAAGGCGCGCATTTTATCGAGCTGGCCTGCCAGCGCGGCATCCCCCTGGTATTCCTGCAGAACATTACCGGCTTTATGGTCGGGCAGAAGTACGAGGCCGGCGGTATCGCCAAACACGGCGCCAAGCTGGTGACCGCCGTGGCCTGCGCCCAGGTGCCGAAATTCACCATCATCATCGGCGGCAGCTTTGGTGCCGGTAACTACGGCATGTGCGGGCGCGCCTACGATCCACGCTTTCTGTGGATGTGGCCGAATGCGCGGATCGCGGTGATGGGCGCCGAACAGGCCGCCGGCGTGCTGGTGCAGGTCAAGCAGGAACAGGCCGAACGCAGCGGCGACACCTTTACTGCCGAACAACAGGCTCAACTGCGCGCGCCGATACTGGAACAGTACGAGCGCCAGGGGCACCCCTACTACTCCAGTGCCAGGCTCTGGGATGATGGCGTCATCGACCCCGCACAAACACGCGACATCCTCGGCCTGGCCCTGTCCGCC
Source organism: Halopseudomonas sp. (assembly GCA_046496585.1). Lineage (GTDB taxonomy): Bacteria > Pseudomonadota > Gammaproteobacteria > Pseudomonadales > Pseudomonadaceae > Halopseudomonas. Next base: position 3,136 of record JAWOGT010000220.1, on the reverse strand, counting down.
GCACTGAATGCGCCGATAGCGCCAACACGCTTTGGGGTATTCAGGATGTAGACGCGCTGGTGGCGCGAGCGGCAAGCTTCAAGCTTCAAGCTTCAAGCGTACGAATCCGTACTGGAAAATACACCGAGCAGGCAGCTACAAGCACCTACTTACCATGCTTTCACGATCAGCTTACAGCTGCCAGAAAAACCGGGACACCCATGACTGCCTTCAACACCCTCGAACTCGAGTACAGTAATACCGGCATCGCCACGCTCTGGCTTAATCGCCCGGAGAAACACAACGCCTTTAACGCCGAGATGATTCGCGAGCTGCTGCTCGCCTTTGACGCCATCGAAGCGCGCCCGGAGTTGCGTTTTATGCTGCTGCGCGGGCGCGGCAACCATTTCTCCGCGGGCGCGGATCTGGCCTGGATGCAGGACAGCGCCAAGCTCGACTATAACGCCAACCTGAACGACTCGCGGGAACTGGCGCAAGTAATGGCCAGCCTCTACCAGCTGAAGCTGCCAACACTGGCCGTCGTACAAGGCGCGGCCTTTGGTGGTGCGCTGGGGCTGATCAGCTGCTGCGATATGGCCATCGGCAGCGCAGACGCCTTGTTCTCGCTATCGGAGGTGCGCATCGGCATTCTGCCCGCAGTGATCAGCCCCTATGTGGTCAAGGCAATGGGCGAGCGCGCCGCGCGGCGCTACGCATTGACCGCCGAACGCTTCAACGGCCAGCGCGCCGAACAACTGGGTCTGCTGGCCGCCGCCTACCCCAGCGACACCCTGGACCAGGCTGTAGCAGAGTGGTCCGCCAATCTGCTGCTCAACGGGCCGGCAGCGATGCGCGCCACCAAGGCGCTGCTGCACGAGGTCAAGCACGGCGAGCTGACCACCGCCTTGCGGCGTTACACCGAATCGTCCATTGCCCGCGTGCGGGTCAGCCCTGAGGGACAGGAGGGGCTGTCGGCCTTTCTCGACAAGCGCAAACCCAGCTGGCAGCAGAGCGAATGAGGTCACGATGAACCGCCCAATCAGCACTTTATTGGTCGCCAATCGTGGCGAAATCGCCTGCCGGATCATCCGTACCGCCAAAGCGCTGGGCATACGTACCGTCGCGGTACACAGCCAGATCGACCGCCATGCGCGGCATGTGCGCGAAGCCGACATGGCGATAAACCTGGGTGGCGCCAAACCGGCTGACAGCTACCTGCGGACCGAGCTGATTCTTGCCGCCGCCAAAACGGCCGGCGCCCAGGCGATCCATCCGGGTTATGGCTTTCTCTCGGAGAATGCCGACTTTGCCCGCGCCTGCGCGCAACAAGGCCTGATCTTTGTCGGCCCGCCGGCCAGCGCCATTGACGGCATGGGCAGCAAGGCTGCGGCCAAGACCTTGATGCAGGCAGCGGGTGTGCCGCTGGTGCCCGGCTACCATGGCGACGACCAGAGCCTGGCGTGCTTGCGTCGGGAAAGCAATGCCATCGGCTACCCGGTACTGCTCAAGGCCGTTGCTGGCGGCGGCGGCAAAGGCATGAAGGTGGTGGAAAGCGAGGCCGAACTGCCCGAGGCACTGGCGTCGGCGCAGCGCGAGGCCCAGGCCAGCTTCGCCGACAGCCGCATGCTGGTGGAACGCTATCTGATTAGGCCACGGCATATCGAGATCCAGATATTTGCCGATCAGCACGGCCAGTGTATCCATTTGAACGAGCGTGATTGCTCGATCCAGCGCCGCCATCAGAAGGTCATCGAAGAAGCCCCCGCGCCGGGTCTTAGCCCGGCACTGCGCCAAGCCTTGGGCGATGCCGCAGTCAACGCCGCCAAGGCCATCGATTATGTCGGTGCCGGTACGGTGGAATTTCTCCTCGACGACCAACAGCGTTTCTACTTTATGGAAATGAACACGCGCCTTCAGGTAGAGCATCCGGTGACTGAAGCCATCACCGGCCAGGATCTGGTCGCCTGGCAATTGAACATCGCCCAGGGCCAACCTCTGCCACTGCAACAGGCCCAGGTGCCACTCCATGGGCACGCTATTGAAGCGCGGCTGTATGCCGAAGACCCAGACAATGGCTTCCTGCCCGCCAGCGGTCGCCTGGCCCTGTATCAGGAACCCGGCGCCGGCCCGGGGCGGCGCATGGACAGCGGCGTAACCGAAGGCGATGAGGTGTCGCCCTTCTACGACCCCATGCTGGCCAAGCTGATCGCCTGGGGTGAAACCCGCGAGGACGCCCGCCTGAACCTACTGGCTATGTTGCGCGAAACGGCCATTGCCGGCTTGCACACCAACCTGAGCTTTCTCACCCGCATCATCGCCCATCCGGCCTTTGCCCAGGCCCAGCTGGATACCGGCTTTATTCCCCGGCACGCAGCCGAGCTGCTCCCGCCCAGCGCGCCCTTGAGCGATAGCTTCTGGGCGCTGGCTGGTCGTGCCTGGCTGCTCTGCCAACGTACCACCGCAGCGCAGCAACCCGGCCCATGGCAAACACTGGCAGCAGGCTGGCGCAGCGGCCTACCCGCCTCCAGCCGCCTGCACCTGCGCTGCGCTGATCAGCATCGGCAGCTGGATGCACTGGACAGCCATGGATGCCGTATCGATCAGGCCGAGCAGCTGCTGGTCGTCGAACGCGACGGCGTCACCCAGCGGCATCCCTTGCGGCTCGTCAGTGGCTCGGTGTTTCTCTACTGGCAGGGCCAATGGCATAAGGTGCAGGCCTTCGACCCTATCAGTCAGGCAGCACAATCGCAGCAGCACAGCGGTGGTCTTCACGCGCCGATGAATGGCAGTATTGTGCGCTTGCTGGCCACTGTCGGTGATCGGGTGCAGGCCGGCAGCGTATTGCTGGTGCTGGAAGCCATGAAGATGGAGCACAGCATCCGCGCGCCCCAGGCGGGTACCGTCACGGCCCTGTTCTGCGCCGAGGGCGAGCTGGTGGCAGAGGGCGCGGTATTGGTGGAACTGGAGGACATTGAATGAGATTGCCAGCGAAGGTCCGTTTGGTCGAGGTCGGTCCGCGTGACGGGCTGCAGAACGAGGCGCAGCCCATCAGTGTGCAGGACAAGGTGCATCTGGTCGATGATCTGAGCGCCGCTGGCGTCAGCCATATCGAAGTGGGCAGCTTCGTTTCGCCCAAGTGGGTACCGCAGATGGCCGG
>JAWOGT010000190.1:0-2956 GCA_046496585.1 Halopseudomonas sp. | reverse complement strand
CTGTGCTGTTTAAAAAACAGAAGCTGAAGACATGAGGTCTTTTTTTCTAAAGCACATTAAAGATAAAAAAACAGGATTTTTTTAAATCGGAAGTAGCAGCTACAGAATTATTAAGAAGTACGTTGAAGCTGCAGTCGACACTGGATAATCGACTCTACGAAGGCGCACTGCTGCGCACCCTGGGGGCGCGCAGACAATTACTGCGCCAGGCCAACCTGATGGAGTTTGCCTTGCTCGGTGCGCTGGCCGGGGTCATGGCCATCGCCGCCGCGGAGTTGATTACGCTGCTGCTGTACCGCTATGCGTTGAATCTGGACTGGCAGCCGCACTACCTGTTGTGGCTGGCCATCCCGCTGGGCGGCGCCTTGCTGATTGGCGCGGCTGGCGCCTTGGGCACCCGCGCCGTGGTGCGCGAAAGTCCGATGCGCCTGATCAACCGGGGCAACTGAGGATGAGCCGCTACCGGCCGCCGCGCAGCGCCGGCACACCGTTGATCACCGCCGCAGGGGCGCAGCGCCTGCGCGATGAGCTGCATGAACTCTGGTACGTGCGCCGGCCGGCAGTAACCCAGTCCGTCAGCGACGCAGCGGCGCTGGGCGACCGATCGGAGAACGCAGAATATATCTACGGCAAGAAAATGCTCCGGGAAATAGACAGCCGGGTACGCTTTCTGCGCAAACGCCTGGAGAGCCTCAAGGTCGTTGCGCAGCAACCCTCGGATTGCTCGAAAGTCTATTTCAGCGCCTGGGTCAGCCTCGAGGACGAAGAGGGCCAGCCACTGCAATTGCGTATCGTCGGGCCCGACGAAATAGACACCCAGCGTCGGCACATCAGCATCGACAGCCCCATGGCCCGTGCGCTCCTGGGGAAATCGTTGGATAATGAAATCAGTCTGCAGGCACCTGCCGGGGAGAAGCATTACTGGATTACCGCGATCAACTACAGCGGGCCAACGGCATGATCAGGCTAGACTGTGACTATCAGTACTCTAATCTTCCACTACAGCAACGAGGTCTAGCATGAACGCCAACGGCAACTCCAACCCCACCGGCAAGCTGGACAAGATTCTCGCCGAGGCCCAACAGCGCCGCGAGACCGGCTACCGGGACAAAGCCTTGAAGATGTATCCCTGGGTGTGCGGACGCTGCGCGCGGGAATTCAGCGGCAAACGGGTCAGTGAACTGACCGTGCACCACCGCGATCACAACCACGACAACAACCCACAAGACGGTTCGAACTGGGAACTGTTGTGTCTGTTCTGTCATGACAATGAACACTCGCGCTACACCGACCAACAATACTTCTCAGATTCATCAGTGAGTTCGCCGAAAACATCGGTCGCCACGCACAACCCTTTTTCGGCGCTGGCCGACTTGCTGAAAAAACAGGAAAAATAACGCCCGGGCATGTGCCTTACTTCAACCGCCTGCGGGAACCGGCGTAACCGGCCAATCTTGACACTGACCCTCTGGCGGCGGCTGACCCCTGAGGGTCTCAAGCGGGGGACGCGCAGTCATCAAGGCGAGGCAGCCTGCGCTGGCAAATGTTGCTCGAACCAGTCCCCCGCCAATCGGGCGACTTCTTCAAGGGTTCCGGGTTCTTCGAACAGATGGGTTGCCCCTGCTACCACCTCCAGACGCTGCTCGCAGCGCAAGGCACCGCTGCTTTGGCGATTCAGCCTGAGCACCACCGAATCCTCAGCGCCGACGATCTGCAGCGTCGGCGCTTGTACCTTCGGCAGAGCCGCACCTGCCAGGTCGGTTCGCCCTCCGCGACTCACCACCGCATGCACCACGTCCACACGCTCAACTGCAGCCAACAGTGCCGCCGCAGCACCGGTGCTGGCACCGAACAGCCCGATCGGCAATGAGTGTAGTGCCGAGTCCTGGCCAATCCAGTCGATCACATCCACCAGACGCCCGGTGAGCAGTGCAATGTTGAAACGCAGTTCGCGGGTCAGGTTATCCAGGCGTTGCTCCGGCTCCGTGAGCAGATCAAATAACAGTGTGCCCAGTCTGCGCCGGGCCAGACACTCTGCCACGTACTGGTTGCGCGGACTGGAGCGACCACTGCCGCTGCCATGCACGAACACCACCAGACCGATGGCGTTCGCCGGCAGGAGCAAATCTGCTGACAATTCCACGTCTGAGAGTCGCAGTGTTCGGGCTTCAGGCTTGATCATCTCCAGGCTCCTGGGTTGCCACTCCGATCAGCGGCCATGTCGACATGCGCCAATCCTTTCCGTCACACATTGAACGCGGGCGGCGCGGGCACTTCGGGTTCCGGAATATCGGTCATGGTGGCCTCTGTCAGCAGCAGAATGCTGGCCACTGACACGGCATTTTCCAGGGCAATACGCACCACCTTGGTCGGATCGATAATGCCGGCTTCGTACATGTCCACATAACGATTGACCGACGCATCGAAACCGATGTTTCCCGCTTCCGCGAGCATGCGCGCAACCACCACGCCCGCATCCACGGCGGAATTGTCGGCAATCAGCCTGGCCGGCGTTTCCAGTGCCCGGCGCAGAATCTGCAGGCCGGTCCTGACGTCACCCTCATGCTGCAACTCCTCGGCGCTGATCAGCGGCGCAGCCTTGAGCAAGGCCAGCCCTCCCCCGGGAACGATGCCTTCGGCAATGGCGGCCCGGGTAGCGGAGATGGCGTCGTCCAGGGCATCCTTGCGGGCCTTCATTTCAGCTTCTGACGGGGCGCCAACCCGGATCACCGCCACACCCCCAGCCATCCTGGCCACACGCTCCTGGAGCTTGTCACGATCATAGTCACTGGTGGTCGTGTCGATCTGTGCCCGAATCTGTTGCAGCCGCGCATCGATACCCTCACGCGAGCCGGCGCCACCGATCAGCGCTGTGCTGTCTTTTTGCACCACGACCCGATGCGCTCGGCCTAACTGATCCAGTGTCACCTGTTCGAGGTGGACGCCCAATTCGTTG
>JAWOGT010000189.1:0-3823 GCA_046496585.1 Halopseudomonas sp. | reverse complement strand
AGCCTGTTCCAACAACCCAAGGCGTTGAGCGTGATCCTGGCGATGATGGTGATGGTGCTGGTGGTCGATGGGCTGAGCGCCTGGTGGCGGGCGCGGTTGGGATGATGGGTTGTTTTTTGGGGGGGCTTGCGCCCCCCCATCGCTCCGGGGCCGGCGCTCCTACGCAAACCCGTTCTGCTCCGTGTCTAGTTCAGCAAGCGGTGGGAGCGCCGGCCCCGGCGCGATGGGTTAACAAAAACCCAACCCTCAATGCCGAACCACCCGCTCCTGCACCAATACCCAGGGCCGAATGACCACGGCCCACAAGGTATCCGGATCGCGCGCGTGCCAGTCCGCGGCCTGGGCGTCGGGGGTCAGTTGCACTTGCCCGGCATCCATCCACCGCTTGACTGCAGCGCCGTCGTCGTTGGTAAAGGCCGCGGCCACGCTCAGCAGATCCAGCGCCGGGTCGACTGACAGCACCTGCCCCGCGGCAAAATGCGGCTCCAGGGTCTTCCATTCAATAGGCGCCGTTGCCCCCAGAAGCGCTGCATAGGTATCACTGTGGTCGGTCATGGGGGCTCTCCGGATAAGGCTTGATGGCTGCGCATGGTAACCAGCGCAGCGCCAAGTGCAAGACCGCGGACTGGAAAGAAACGGCATTGGCGACCAAATGCGCCTATTCTGATGGGGTGCATGCGGTCTTTCAGACAAAATGTTGCAATTTGAGGACATTGACTGACAATTTGCCCAGACTCGATTCCCTGCGCGCAGTGCGGTAGGTAAACTGCTGCGGTACAGTTATCGGGAAAAGGTAAGGTAGCGCCAACACTAGCTGAACCTTCGTGATTTCGGACAACAACAAGCGAGCATACGATATGAAAATGGTCCATAAAAAAGCCCTGTCCCAGTTTATCGCCATAGCCGCCCTGGCCGGTGCGAGCAGCTTCGCCGTGGCAGCAGACACCATCAAGATCGCCCTGGCAGGCCCGGTAACCGGCCCCGTTGCCCAGTACGGCGATATGCAGTTTATTGGCGCAAAGATGGCCATCGAGCGAATCAACCAGGCTGGCGGTGTGAATGGCAGCCAGCTCGAAGGCGTGGTGTTTGACGACGCGTGCGATCCCAAGCAGGCGGTGGCCGTGGCCAACCGTATCGTCAACCAGGAAATCCAGTTCGTCGTCGGCCACCTGTGCTCCAGCTCGACTCAGCCTGCCTCCGACATCTATGAAGATGAAGGCATCCTGATGGTCACCGCGGCGTCCACCAGCCCGGAAATCACCACCCGCGGCTATGAGCTGGTGTTCCGCACCATCGGTCTGGACAGCCTGCAGGGTCCGACCGCTGGCAAGTACATTGCCGAGCAGATCAAGCCGAAGAAAGTAGCCGTTATCCACGACAAGCAGCAATACGGTGAAGGCATTGCCACCGCCGTGCGCGATGTATTGACCGAAGCCGGCATCGATGTGCCGCTGTTTGAGGGTATCACCGCCGGTGACAAGGATTTCTCTGCGCTGATTGCCAAGTTGCGGCAGGAAGGCGTTGATTTTGTTTACTACGGCGGCTACCACCCCGAGCTGGGGCTGATTCTGCGTCAATCCGCCGAACAGGGCCTGAAAGTCGGCTTTATGGGTCCAGAAGGCGTGGGCAACAGCGATATTTCCGCGATTGCCGGCGCCGCCTCCGAAGGCCTGCTGGTCACGCTGCCCAAGGCGTTTGATGAAGATCCGCGCAACGCCGATCTGGTCGCCGCCTTCAAGGCCAAGAACGAAGACCCTACCGGCCCCTTCGTGTTCCCTGCCTACGCGGCAGTACAGATCATTGCTGACGGCATCAAGCTGGCCGGCGATACCGATACCGCCAAGGTAGCCGCAGCACTGCGCAGCAACGAGTTTGATACCCCGACCGGCATGTTGAGCTTTGATGAGAAAGGCGACCTGCAGGACTTCAACTTCGTTGTCTACCAATGGCACGCTGACGCGACCAAGACCGCACTGACCGAGTAATACACCAGGTTCAGGCCCCCCGGAGCTTTCCGGCGGGCCTGATTTTTTGATGCCCGTCGGTTCTGACCAGCATTGCTCATCCTGTCATCCCAGGTGTCGTGACCATGCCAGAGTCACTCTATTACTTTATTCAGCAGCTGCTTAACGGCCTCACCGTGGGCAGCACCTATGCCCTGATCGCGATCGGTTACACCATGGTCTACGGCATCATCGGCATGATCAACTTCGCCCATGGCGAGGTGTATATGATCGGCAGTTACATTGCCTTTATGGCCATTGCGGCACTCGCCCTGTTCGGGCTCGAATACGTGCCGCTGTTGATTATTGGTGCTTTTGTATTGAGCATGATCGTCACCAGCGCCTACGGCTACAGCATAGAACGGGTTGCCTACCGGCCACTGCGCGGCGGCAATCGGCTGATCCCGCTGATTTCCGCAATCGGCATGTCGATCTTCCTGCAGAATCTGGTGCGTCTGGCGCAGGGCTCGCGCGATATCGCCATGCCGAGCATGATTACCGGCGGCATCAGCATTGGTCCTGAAGCGGGTTTTCAGGCCTCGCTGTCCTATATGCAGATGATCATTTTCGTCGTCACCCTGGTGACCATGACCCTGCTCACCCTGTTTATCACCCGCTCGCGCATGGGCCGCGCCTGTCGCGCCTGCGCCGAAGACCTGAAGATGACCAACCTGCTGGGCATCAATACCAACGGCATTATCGCCCTGACCTTTGTGATCGGCGCCGCCCTGGCCGCAGTCGCAGGCGTCCTGCTGAGCATGCATTACGGCGTGATCAACCCCTATATCGGCTTTATGGCCGGGCTCAAGGCGTTCACTGCCGCGGTACTGGGCGGCATTGGCAGCATTCCCGGTGCGGTACTCGGCGGCTTGCTGCTGGGCGTGACCGAAGCCATTACCGCCGGCTACTTCAGCAGTGAATACAAGGACGTGGTCGCCTTCAGCCTGCTGATTCTGATCCTGCTGTTTCGCCCCAGCGGCATTCTTGGCCGCCCAGAGGTGGAAAAAGTATGATCCGAGCCAATCTGAAAGCGGCGATGATTTCCGCCGTGGTGGTCGTGGTGCTGACCGGTCTGTTGATGGGCGTACGGCTGGGCCAGTCGGGTACCGGCCTGACCGTGACCGGCGCTGGAGCCGATGTGTGGTGGAAAATTGGCGCCGCTGCCGGGTTCATCTTTCTGTTCAATCTGTTCCGCGATCAGCTGACCCGCGCTTGGAAGGCCGTGCCCGGCCTGCCGCAGACCCCGCCCAAATTGTCGGACATTCGTGACAAACCGGTGGTACAGCGGCTGTTCTGGTGCTTCCTGATCGCCGCGGCGATCGTCTGGCCGTTCTTTGCCAACCGTGGCGGGATCGACCTGGCCACCCTGGTGCTGATCTACATCATGCTCGGCCTGGGCCTGAATATCGTCGTCGGCCTGGCCGGCCTGCTGGATCTGGGCTATGTCGGCTTCTACGCGGTCGGCGCCTACACCTATGCACTGCTGGCCATGTATTTCGGTCTGGGTTTCTGGACCGGCCTGCTGGTCGCCGGGGCCATGGCGGCGCTGTTCGGCTTTTTGCTCGGCTTTCCGGTGCTGCGCTTGCGCGGTGATTACCTGGCGATTGTGACCCTGGGCTTTGGCGAGATCATTCGTATCCTGCTGAACAACATGACCTGGCTGACCAACGGCCCCAACGGCATTGGCGGCATTCCCAAGCCGACCTTCTTTGGCCTGGAATTCAGTCGCCGTGCTGGCGAAGGCATGCAGAGCGCTTCTGCACGTTCTGCCCATTATTAATTTCAACGTCCTCACAACCGATGAAAGAGCTCAGCTTCCC
>JAWOGT010000186.1:0-4636 GCA_046496585.1 Halopseudomonas sp. | reverse complement strand
CGTGCCGTTGCCGTCTCTGTCGCTGAGAGCCTGCTGGTGGTTTCCTGCTGATATTGGGTCGTGGTGCAACCGGCAGCCAGCACGGCAGCCAATGCCACAGCTGATACAGTCAAAACGTTTTTCATGTTGATATCCTCTTTGCCAATCCTTGTTCGCCAATGTATGCCCGTTGTCCAGCAGGCAAAGTCTAGCAGCCCGCGCCGGGTGCGGAGTTGATGCGGATCATAAATCATCGGGTATTCAGCATAGCGAACGGATCGGTTGCTTATTGTATTGTCTTGCTGCTGAGGTATTGTGGCCCAGCTAATATCAATAACTACAAGGAAGATACGCGATGCTGGGTAATCTGGGATTGCTGGCGGGCCTGGCCCTGCTGATTTACATGGCCATGCGCGGCATCAATATTTTTGTCGCCTCGCTGGTGTGCTCCCTGGTGGTGGCGCTCACCAACGGTTTGCTGATCCCCCGCACGCTACTGGAATATTACCCTTCGGGCTCGCTGGGTGCGTTCAGCTTCGCCGGACGCTTCTTCCTGCTGTTCATGTGTGGCGCGATTTTTGGCAAGGCTATGGCGACCAGCCAGGCGGCCAAGAGCATCGCGCTGGCGATCACTCGTAGCCTCGGCGTCAAGCACACGCTGCTGGTCGGTATGCTGGTCTGTGCGCTGCTGACCTATGGCGGGGTGGTGGTGTTCGTGGTGGTGTTTACCATGTATCCACTGGGTATCACCTTGATGCGCGAGGCGAATCTGCCCAAGCGGCTGTGGGCGGCCGCCACCTCGGTGGGTGCCGGCACTTTTACCATGACCGCCTTGCCCGGTACGCCTTCCATTCATAACGTGATTTCTGCCAGTTCGTTGGGTACTGATTTGTTCGCCGGGGGCTGGATCGGACTATTCGCGGCCGCCATCATGGCGGGTCTGGGTATGTGGTATGTGGAGCGCAGCTGGCGTCTGGCCACAGCCAACGGCGAGGGCTTTGTCGAAAACACCCAGGACCGGCGCATGGAACAGCTGGCCGGCGACCCCGAGGATGTGCCCTCGTGGAAACTCGCGCTCATCCCCATGGTGGTGGTGCTGGGCGTCATTATGTTGCCCCGCCTGGTTATCGGCCTGGGCGACTGGTCGCAGAGTGATAGCGGCCTGGCTTCGTTACTGGCTTTCAGCCAGGCGCAGCCGATTATCTGGCCAAGCATGGCGTTGATTCTGGGTTCGCTGACCTGTGTGCTGCTGTTCCCGAGCATGCGCCGCAAGATGGTCGAGGTGTTTGGCCAGGGTGCGGAGGATTCGATCATGCCGCTGATCAATACGGCGGCGGTCATCGGTTTTGGCGGCGTAGTAACGCAAACCGTGGGTTTTGGTCAGTTTTCACAGTGGATTCTCAATGCTGATCTGCCACCGCTGCTCTCGGTATTTGCCTCGGCCAGTGTGGTATCGGCGATTGTCGGCTCTTCGTCGGGCGGTCTGCAGATCTTTATGCAAACCCTGGCACCGCATTATCTGGAAATGGGCATCGAGCCGGAAATCCTTCACCGTATTGCGGCCATCGCATCCGGTGGCCTGGACTCCTTGCCGCACTGTGGGGCAGTGATCGCGACCTTTATGATCATGGGATTGACACACAGGGAAGCCTATAAAGACATGTTCATGGTCACCGTGGCGATACCTGTGATCGCCTGCCTGGCATCGATAGCGCTGCTGATGGCCCTTGGGGTGGGCGTGAATCCGGTTGGTTGAGCTGAAAAAAAATCAGGCCATCGGGAATTTTTCCTGATCCCTCTGGTCAACTTCAATTGAACGGTACTTTTCATGAGACATGTTTTGTAACGCGATTGTTGGCTAGGAGATTGGCATGAATCCAAGCGCGCCGATTCAGCATGACACAGAAGACAAGCAGTTCTATGTGGCCGTAGACGGTGCAAGGGCTTATCTGTCCTACATGGATCTTGGCAAGAGAACCCTGGATATTTATCGCACCTATGTCCCCAATGCACTCCGCGGCAAGGGTCTGGCGGCAATGCTGACCGAACACGCGTTGAAGTTTGCCGAGGAGCGGGGTTACACGGTGATACCCTCCTGCTCTTATGTAGAGCGTTACATGCTGCGCCAGGAGAAGTTGCGGCAGCACCAGCACTGATTCAGTGTTGTACTCAATCAAACCCGCCCGTTGGCGGGTTTTTTTTGGTGACGGTTCAGGTCAGCCACCCGCGCGTCCCTGCGGCGTACATCGGCCGTTAGTACCTCGAAAGAGGCATCACGCCTTACTCTAATGCCCCGTAAACAAGCCGATGGCAGTTGCTAGGCTATAGCGATAGTCGAAACAAGGAATCGCAAGCATGAATATTGAAAGCTACTCAGACCTGATAAATGCCGCGGCCATGCAGACAGAGCCGCAGCGGCTGCTGTTCGTGTTTGCAACGGCCGAACTGCCCGAAGGGGCCACGGCAGAGCAGATCAGTCAATTTGAAAAAGGCGAGGGCGGCACGCTAAGTCCGGTGCTGTGTGTCGACAAACTGCCCAGTGAAGTAGACGACTTCGGTATTCTGGTTGCCGAGTCCGAGCGGACCGGTATCCACTGGGACGTCGCGTTTGTGTCGGCCATGAGCGGGCGCGGCGGCATACAGCCCAATAGCGATGAAGCAGAACAGCCGCTGAAGATGATGATGGAGCAGATCCAGGCGGGCATGATCGCGCAGTTCCTGGCCCTGAGCCGCGACGGCGAGATAATCCAATTGTATTGAGGGCAGCGTATGACCAGAGTAACCCGCATCGGCATCCTGACGGTCAGTGACCGTGCCAGCGCTGGCGTCTACCAGGACCTCTCGGGCAAGGCGATTATTGACACCCTGAGCGACTATCTGAGCAGTGCCTGGGAGCCGGTTTACCAACTGGTGCCAGATGAAGCGCGGCAAATCGAACAGGCGCTCGAACGTCTGGTCGATGAAGAGGATTGTTGTCTCGTTGTCACTACCGGCGGCACGGGCCCCGCCGAGCGTGACATCACCCCGGAAGCCACTGAAGCGGTGTGCGATCGCATCATGCCCGGATTCGGCGAGCTGATGCGCGCCGAATCCTTGAAGTATGTGCCCACCGCCATTCTTTCCCGGCAGACTGCCGGGTTGCGCGGCAGCAGCCTGATTATCAATTTGCCGGGCAAGCCCCGGGCCATACGCCAGTGCCTGGACGCAGTATTTCCCGCCGTGCCCTACTGCATCGATTTGATCGGCGGGCCGTATCTGGAATGCAACCAGGCAGTGATCACAGCCTTCCGCCCCGCATCTTGATCAGCCCGCGGCGTTCGCGGGATTAGCCAGCGCAATATCAGGGGGTGGGCGCGGTGGAGGGCGTAACCCGGTAGCCGCGAGCAGTGTTGCGGCTACCGGGTCGGATGCAGCTATGCCTTCAGGAGGCGTGCGTTAACCGCTGGCCAGGATCACTTCAGGTTGCGCTGGCGGCGCGGTAGTACGTCTTTGAGCTTGGCATGCATGCTGCGCACGCTTTTCACTGTGGTGTCCCAGTCGATGCAGGCATCGGTGACGGAGACGCCGTATTGCAGGTCATTGAGGTCCTTGGGAATCGACTGGCTACCCCAACCGATGTGACTTTCGACCATCAAGCCGATAATCGAGTTGTTGCCTTCCAGAATCTGATTGGCCACATTGTCCATGACCAATGGCTGCAAGCCGGGATCCTTGTTGGAGTTGGCGTGACTGCAATCAACCATGATGTTCGGTGTGATGCCGGCTTTTTCCAGGTCTTTTTCGCAGAGCGCGACGCTGACCGAATCATAGTTGGGCCTGCCGTTACCACCGCGCAGTACCACGTGGCCGTACTGATTACCCTTGGTCGTGACGATCGACACCTGGCCGTCCTGGTTGATGCCCAGGAAACGGTGCGGGCTGGAAACTGACTGCAAAGCATTGACAGCGACAGTCAGGCTGCCATCGGTGCCGTTCTTGAAGCCGACAGCCGATGACAGGCCAGAAGACATCTCACGGTGGGTCTGTGATTCGGTCGTCCGCGCGCCGATGGCGGACCAGGAAATCAGGTCTTGCAGATATTGTGGCGAAGTCGGGTCCAGCGCTTCGGTGGCGGTCGGTAAACCCATGGCGGTCAGGTCGCAAAGCAACTGCCGACCAATATGCAAGCCATCCTCGACCTTGAACGAGTCGTCCATATAGGGATCATTGATCAACCCTTTCCAGCCAACCGTGGTGCGCGGCTTCTCGAAATACACCCGCATGACCAGATACAGGGTGTCGCTCACCTCGTCGGCGAGCTTCTTCAGGCGTGCGGCATAGTCCTTGGCAGCTTCCAGGTCATGGATCGAGCAGGGACCGATCACGATGAACAGACGGTGATCTTTGCCGTCAAGAATGTCACGAATCACCTGCCGGCTTTTGACCACCGTGGTTTTGGACGCCGCACTCATGGGAATCTTCGCCTTGAGCTGGGCAGGGGTTATCAGCACTTCATTGGAAGCAACGTTCAGATCATCAATAGGTAGGTCGGCCATCATCTATCCCGGCAGGTCAGTTAGGCAGTCATTTGGGCTACCTTTGATTAGGTGTGCATAGCTTAATCAAGGAACGCCAGCGAGGCTAGCCCGGATGCCGTATCGCTGCAATTAAGCCATTC
>JAWOGT010000185.1:0-5129 GCA_046496585.1 Halopseudomonas sp. | reverse complement strand
CGAACATCGGCATTGCCGTTGGAGATGGTGGCCAGGCTGTAGCGGGCCGATAGCTGCTCAAGCAGCGCTTCGGCATGCGGGAACAGGGTCAGCGCGTGGCGTGCCTGGAGAAATACCTCAAAGCCCTCCTGGGTCAGCTCCTGTACCTGCTGTTCGGCATAGCCGGCCCGGGTCAGTCCGAGTTTCATCACGGCCAGGCGGAAGTCGGTGACCCGGTGCCTGAGCAGCGGGTCGTTGGCCAGCACCTCATGCCGCAGTGCCTTGCGCGCTTCGCTGTCCAGGCGCTCGGCAAACTGCGGGGCATGCTCGGCATACCAGTCCATCAGGGTCCGCTCGGCAGCAGCGACCACCGATTCGGTTTCCCACAGGGTGTTGTCCAGATCAAAGGTCAGCAGGCGAATCATTCACGTCTCGTTCTTGCGTTTGGCTCGGGGGTGAGCCTGATCATACACCTGCGCCAGATGCTGGAAGTCCAGGTGTGTATAGATTTGTGTCGTGCTGATGTCGGCATGGCCGAGCAGTTCCTGTACCGCGCGCAGGTCGCCGGAGGATTCGAGCATATGGCTGGCAAAGGAGTGCCTGAGCATGTGCGGGTGCAGTTTCTGGCCGATGTGCTGCACGCCCCAGGCCTTCACGCGCAATTGGATCGCCCGGGCGCTCAGGCGCCGCCCCTGCTTGCCGATAAACAGCGCGGGGTTGGCGCCCGCGGCCAAGCTGCGTACTGCAAGCCAGCGCGCCAGGGCGTCCAGCGCCAGGCGCCCGACCGGGACCAGGCGCGTCTTGTTGCCCTTGCCCAGCACGCGGACTTCGCCCTGGGCGCTGTCCAGCGCAGGCACATCCAGCCCGGCCAGTTCGGACAGGCGCAGCCCCGAGGAATAGAACAACTCAAGCATGGCGTGGTCGCGCACCGCCAGCCAGTCGTCATCGCTGTTGTCATTGAGTAACTGCGAGGTCAGATCAGCGTCCAGTGCCTTGGGCAGCTTGCGCGGTGATTTGGGCGCGCGCAGGTCAAGCGCCGGGTTGTGCTTGCACAGGCGTTCGCGAATCAGATAGCTGTACAGGCTGCGCACCGCACTGAGCAGCCGCTGCAGGCTACGGCCCGACAGGCCGGCCTGGTGGCGCTGGGCGACAAACAGGCGCAGTTGCGGGGTATCCAGCTCCTGCCAGCGGCCAAGCGGGCGGCTGACGAGAAAGTCGCGCAGACCTTCCAGATCATGCCGGTAGGCCTCGAGCGTGCGTGGCGATAGTTGTCGTTCGTTGCGCAGATGCCGGTAGAAGGCGTCCAGGTCGTCCTGCAGCAGGGCGGCGGGCATGCTCAGCCCCGGCCCTCATCGGCCAGTGGGCGCTGGCGCAGCAGGACGCGGGCCAGGGCATCGGCAATGTAACCCAGAAACAGGGTGCCGGTGGCGTTGCGATAATGATTGGCGTCGCGGCTGCCCAGGGCGATGACGCCGTGCAGACCCTGATGCTCGATCGGCGAGAGGGCGGTGGATGCGACCTGGCTGCCAGCATCGCCAAACAGGAAGGTCAGCTCATGGGGGCGCAGGACGCCGCTGAGGGTCTTGCCGCTGTCAATCAGGTGGCCGATAGCCTCGCGTGCGGCGCTGTGCGTGACGCAGCGGGCATTGCTGAAACGCGGGGTTTCACTGAACAGGATCAGGCTGACATAGGGCACCTGAAAATCATCGCGCAGGCTGTCTTCGATACTGGCGATCACCTGTTCGAGACTTTGTGCTTCGAGCAGATTGAGAATCAGCCGGCGACTCTTCTCGAACAGCCGATCATTCTCCCGAGCGACATCCATCAGCTGCCCCAACCGATGGCGCACATCGATATTGCGCTCGCGCAGTAGCTTGACCTGCCGCTCGACCAGCGACACCGCCTGACCGGACTGATGGGGAATGATCAGCTCCGGCAGCAGCTCATCGTATTCGGCAAAAAACGCCGGGTGCTGGCGCAGGTATTCCGCTACCTGGAGGGCATCCAGTGCAACAGCGGGCTGGCTCGGTGTGTCGCTCATACGCGTATTTGTCCTTCATAAACCCGAGTGGCGGGGCCGGTCATCAGTACCGGCTGGCCGGGACCGGCCCATTCAATGTGCAGCGTGCCGCCGGCCAGCTGCACGCTGACCGGCGAGGCCAGATGGCCCATGCGAATTCCGGCAACGGCAGCGGCGCAGGCGCCGGTGCCGCAGGCCAGGGTTTCTCCGGCGCCGCGTTCGTAAACGCGCAGGCGCACCTGATGCCGGTCGATCAATTGCATAAAGCCGGCATTCACCCCCTTGGCAAAACGCGGATGTTTCTCGATCAGCGGGCCGAGGCGGTCAACCGGATAGCTATCCAGATCATCCACCAGCGTCACACAGTGCGGATTGCCCATGGAGACGGTCGATACCTGCAGTGTTTGGTCGCCGGCTTCCAGCGTGTAGGTCAGTGCTTCGGCAGTGGCCTGGAAGGGGATCTGCGCGGGCGCGAAGCGCGGCGCGCCCATATCGACCCTGACCTGACCGTCGGCATTGACCGTCAGCGTGATCGGGCCGCCCGCGGTTTCCACCTTGATCTCGGATTTGGCCGTCAGCCGCTTGTCCTGCACGAAGCGCGCAAAGCAGCGCGCGCCGTTGCCGCACTGCTCCACTTCGCCGCCATCGGCGTTGAAGATGCGGTAGCGAAAGTCCATGTCCGGATTGCCTGGCGGCTCGACCACCAGCAGTTGATCGAAGCCGATGCCGGTATGCCGGTCGCTCCACTGACGGATCAGCCGGGGCGACAGCTGCGCATGCTGGGTTACCAGGTCGATGACCATAAAGTCATTGCCCAGCCCATGCATCTTGGTAAATCGCAGCAGCATCTCAGGCCTCGGGTAACAGGGATTCGCCAGCGAAGAGTTCGCTGAGCGTTTCGCGGCGGCGGATCAGGTGGCTGTGCTGGCCATCGACCATGACTTCCGCAGCGCGGGCACGGGTATTGTAATTCGAGCTCATGACAAAACCGTAGGCACCGGCGGAACGCACCGCGAGCAGATCGCCTTCGGCCAAGGCCAGGTCGCGGTCCTTGCCGAGGAAATCGCCGGTTTCGCACACCGGGCCGACGATATCCCAGAGCTGCGGCGTGACGTCGTCACGCGGTACTACCGCATCGATAGCCATCCAGGCGCTATACAGCGCCGGGCGGATAAGGTCGTTCATCGCCGCGTCGACAATCGCGAAGTTTTTGTGCTCGGTCGGCTTGAGCAGGTTGACCCGGGTCAGCAGCACGCCCGCATTGGCGACAATCGAGCGGCCCGGCTCGAACAGCAGGGTCAGGTCGCGAGTGCCGACCTGCGCCTTGACCTTCTGCAGGTACGCGGCCGGTGTTGGCGGGACTTCGTCGCGATAGGTCACGCCCAGACCGCCGCCCAGATCCAGATGGCGAATGCGGATGCCTTCCTCGGCCAGCAGGTCAATCAGCGCCAGCAGGCGGTTCAGGGCATCGATGAATGGCGTGTCGTCGGTCAGTTGCGAACCGATGTGGCAATCCACGCCGCAAATCTCGATATTGGCCAGCTGCGCCGCGCGGCGATACACCTCGGGCGCCTTGGCGATATCAATACCGAACTTGTTTTCCTTCAGCCCGGTAGAGATGTAGGGGTGCGTCATGGCATCCACATCGGGATTGACCCGCAGCGAGATCGGCGCCTTGACGCCCAGCTCGGCGGCGACCTGTTGCAAACGCTCCAGCTCGGCAGTGGACTCGACGTTGAAGCAGTGAATGCCCACTTGCAGTGCGCGGCGCATTTCCTCGGCGGTTTTGCCCAGGCCGGAGAAAACGATGCGCGAAGGCTCGCCGCCCGCGGCCAGGACACGTTCCAGTTCGCCGACGGAGACGATATCAAAGCCCGCGCCCAAGCGGGCCAGCAGGTTGAGCACCGCCAGGTTGGAATTGGCCTTGACCGCATAGCAGACCAAGTGGGGCGTGCCGGTCAGGGCCTGGTCCCAGGCCAGCCAGGCCTGTTCGATGGCCTGGCGCGAGTAGACGAAACAGGGTGTGGCATACTGTTCGGCGATCGCGGACAAGGGCAGGGCTTCGGCGTAGAGTTCGCCGTTCTGGTAATCAAAGGCTGTCATTATCGATTCAGTCTTCCGTCGGTTGCTGAATCAAGGCTTCGCGTGCCGGATCGGCCGGCTGGCCGGTGGGCTGTTCGGGCGTAAACAGCGGGCCTTTCTGGCCACACCCGGTTAATACCAGCAAAGCAAAGATCAGCGCTGCGGAAAGCTTCATGATGAAATCCTTATTGAAAAACCAGCAATATGCGGCAGTATACCCAGCCGCCCGGCTTGGCGCACCCGACCGGCGCCAGTATCAGACAGAAGAGAAGCACCTATGTATGAACTGAACGAAGATGAATTCAACAAACAGGCCGATCAGTTACAGGACCAGATCGAACACGCGCTGGATGCCAGCGGCCTGGATCTGGACATGGAACACAAGGAAGGGTCACTGGTATTGATGCTGGCAGAAGGGTCGCGCCTGGTCATCGGGCGGCAACCCGCCTCGCGTGAGATCTGGCTTGCCGCCCCAGACAGTACCCGGCACTTCGGTTACCGCCCTGGCGAAGGGTGGTTGCACGACAGCGATGCAGAGCCCTTGGCGCAGGTGCTCGGCGAGATACTCGAAGATCTGACCGGGGAACAGGTAGAGCTCGAGCTGGATGTCGAGTAATGACTGAAACCGCTGCGCTGCCAGGCCGCCAGCCATCGCCGTGCGTGCGCCAGTGCTGCCTGGATGGCGACCAGTGCCTGGGCTGCGGCCGCGTGATGGCTGAGATTCTCGAGTGGGCGGCGGCCAGTGACGGACGTCAGCAGCAGATCATCAGCGCTGCGCGGCAGCGACAGGCGCGCCGTGCGGCGCCGCGCCTCAATCCCTGAGCGCCTGCATGGCGGCGTTGAGGGCGTCTTCGAGTTGTTGCCGGTAACGCAGATATTGCACGGTTTGCATGCCGCCTGCCGGGTCAAGCGCCGAGAGATCCAGGTCGGTGATGTAGCAGGGATAGTCTTCATGGCTGCGGCGCTTGTTCAGGATGTGCCGGGCGACCTCGGTGTACAGCTGCGTACCGTATTCCAGTTCAGAGAACTCTCGCTGATTACAGAAAAT
>JAWOGT010000161.1:0-3076 GCA_046496585.1 Halopseudomonas sp. | reverse complement strand
ATTTTCTGTCAGAACGGCAGATTTTGTGTCATGAAACATTAGGGCTATGTCAGGAGCTCTGGACTCTGCGTGCTACTGCTGCTGCGGTACAGGCATCGGATCACGGTAGAGCGCAGGACTGCAAAGCTCAGGCGGCGTTTATTGAGCTTGATGCCCACCAGCTCCAGCTGCCATCAGCGCGCCAATGCCAGGTCGAATTTGCCAGTGCCAATCGCTGCACGATGACGGTTCGGCTAACTGGCTGGAGCCATGGGGAGCTGGTGCAGTTGGCCCGCGCCTGGGTAGGCAGCGAAACATGATCCAAATTACTCCGCAGATGCGCATTCTTGTTGCCATACAACCGGCTGATTTTCGTCGGGGTATCGATGGCATCGCGCGACTGTGCCGTGAGCGGTTTGAGGTTGATCCATTATCCGGGACAGTTTTCGTGTTCCGTAACCGACGCGCAACAGCGATAAAAATCCTGGTCTACGATGGCTATGGATTTTGGCTGTGTCAAAAGCGATTATCCCGCGGGCATTTCAGGCATTGGCCATCGAGCGACACCGATGCGGGCAAGGCCCTTTTGGCACACGAGCTGCAGGTTTTGATTTGCGGCGGAGACCCTCAAGGTACCCGTACGCCTCCTCCCTGGCGCTCTTTGCATTCCCTTCAGTAAGTAGCCGCTCTACATTTTGCGCAACCGCTCTAAATTTTGCGCTTGCGTTCCGAACCCAATGCTGCTAGCTTGGGTGGCATGCAAAGCCTTTTGCGTTATCGGGGGCGCGATGTCAGCGCACAGGATATTCAATTCATCCAGCAGCTCATCCATGAGCATCCGACGGCGTCACGGCGCCATCTGTCCGCGCTGCTGTGCCAGGCCTGGGACTGGGTCCAGCCCAACGGGCAGCTGCGCGACATGGTCTGTCGCGGCTTGATGCTCGCGCTGCATCGCCAGGGACATATCACGCTACCGCCGATCCGTTTCAAGACGCTCAACCCGCTAGCCCATCGGTCAAAGCCGGCCCATGCCGAAGTTGACCGCTCGCCGGTAACTGGCCGGCTGTCGACGCTGCGTCCGCTGAGGTTTGTGCAAGTGCGAAGGACGCCGCAGGAGGCTCTTTTCAATAGCTTGATAGAGACGCATCACTACTTGGGCTATAGCCAGCCGGTCGGCGAGCATCTCAAGTACATAGTCTATGCTCATCAGCGCCCGATCGCTTGTCTGGCTTGGTCATCAGCGCCGCGGCATATTGGTCCTCGGGATCGGTACATCGGCTGGTCGATGCAAAACCGCCGGCGCAACATCCACTTGATCGCCTACAACACGCGCTTTTTGATCCTGCCCTGGGTCCAGGTCCGCCACCTGGCCTCGCATATCCTGGGGC
The DNA here is from genome assembly GCA_046496585.1 of Halopseudomonas sp. GTDB lineage: Bacteria > Pseudomonadota > Gammaproteobacteria > Pseudomonadales > Pseudomonadaceae > Halopseudomonas. Next base: position 1,709 of record JAWOGT010000161.1, on the reverse strand, counting down.
AGATGGTGCGCGTGTTATCCGACGATTGGCAGCGGCTATATGATCACCCGGTCTACTATGCCGAGACCTTCGTCGACCCGACGCTGTTTCGCGGGACCTGTTATTATGCTGCCAATTGGATCAAGCTGGGACAGACCACCGGCCGCGGCAAAAACGATCAGACCTTTGTCGCCAACCGGTCGCTCAAGGATGTCTTGGGTTACCCCTTGACCACGCAATTCCGCCAGCTGCTCGGGGGGGGCGATTGAAAACCAAGGCGCCTCAAATTGTCGATGTGTCTGCGGAAAAGATCGACGATGTCTTGCTTCAAGTCAAGACGAACTGCGACGAGCAATCCTATCAGCTGGTCAAAGCGATGTTCGAAAGCTACCAGTTTCTGCTTAGTACGCTCGAGAAGGGACATTGCCGGCCGGGCAAAACCGCCAGACGCCGGAAAGCCACCTGGTGGATTGGCGCAGCATGACGCCGGCGGGCATCCGCCTGGAAATGGCGGGCGGCTGGCCGGTGTTGGGTGCAGCCATTCGGGACCGGTCCAACGGCGATGTCGTCGCTGGCCTAGGCCTAGCTGACCGCAACGGCGGCCGCTTCGCCCAAGCCGGCAACGAGTGCCCCAACTGCGGTCGGACCTTCCAGGCTTACGAAGTCATCGACGCCAACGGTCGCTGCCTGGACAAAGACGACTGCCTGGCAACGGCCGCCGCCCACAAAACACCCCTGGAAACGCCTGCTCAACGTGAAGAACGGCTGGGTCAATACCGGAATGCCAGGAATTTGCAGCAGGCGGTCCGGCTTCAGGGCCAGGCCGAACGCAACAAGGTGCATCAGGCCGCAGCCGCCAAACGCGCAGCGGACCTGACGTTGACTGAGTTCAACGACGCCCTGTTCGGATAGGAGCCAGCCATGTCAGACCAGCAAACGATTGAGATGAAGCATCCGGATACCGGAGAGTCAGTAAAAGCGCTGGTGGTCGGCCGGGTTTACGATGACAACGGCCGTTACGTCGGCCAGCAGCTGCGTTTCCCCGGCGAATCAAAGCCCAAGGAACTGACTTTCAGCCAGATTTACGTTCTACAGGGATCTGGCGCTGTTGTATAATGTTTATTAGAACGGCCGTTCTGCAACGGCCGTTCTTTCAGGAGTGATCCATGAACACCAATTTACTTGAGTACAAGATGGACCTGATCGCCGAACACCTCGGCGTCTACCGCATTGAGGAAGTGGCCGCCGTGATGCGCCGGCAGCACACCAATCCCGACGACGGCCGCATCGTCGACGTCGTCGATTTTTACCCTCCCTGGAATGCTTACGGCACGTATGGCAAGATGAAAATCTGCCATGAATACCTGGACGAGGAGTGGCAGAAAGCCCGCTTCGAGAAGTATTCCGGCTTCAGCGTGGACCAGCTGCCCCTCTACAATTCCCAATCCGCCATGGTGCGCCGTTTCGGCCAAGAGCATGCTCTGGAAATCCCGGTGCAGCCCTTCCGCCTGATGGTGCAGCCGCGTAAGGATGAGAATGGCAACTACGACAAGACGCTCATCCTGAGATACCTGGTCAGCCCGAAAGCTCGCCAGGCTGGACCAGCCCCAACGGCTGTTAATGGGAACAGCAGCAGCAGTCACCAAACCACCCGCAATGGAAACGGCCAGCAAACGGCCGTTCGCCCACCAGCGCCACAGCCAGCGCCTACACCCCAACAGCCGCAGGCC
>JAWOGT010000094.1:0-3568 GCA_046496585.1 Halopseudomonas sp. | reverse complement strand
GGCCTGTTGGCCGTTGCACACGGGGGGCACCAGATTGGGCATGATGATCGCCCGGGCAAAGGTGCGGCCTGCGTCGGGTACGGTATTTCTGAGCACCTCTCCGTCACGCAAGTGGATATGCCAGTCATCTGGCCGGATCAGGGTAAGACGATCAGTCATCAGGGGCTTCCAGACAAGTTCAATCCACACATGCTACCGGAAACGCCCTGTTGTCACACCTGGTTTAAGCCTTGGTTACAATCGCGGGTATACCGCTGTGCGGGGTAAAGGTTTAGCCGCAACGGCCGATGCAGAACGGTAGAGTCAATAGTGCGTGGAGAACGTCGTGCGTCGAATGTATTGTGCCCTATTGCTGGGAGTTGCCTTGCCTGCCCAGGCCATTACCTTCCAGACCCGCATGGAAGAGGTCGAGTGGACGGTGGAAGGCGATCAGTTCGAGTGCCGTATGGCCCAGCCGGTCAGCGGTTATGGTCAGGCGGTTTTCGTCCGCAAGGCCGGCGAGCGTCCGATTTTTCAGCTTGAGGCCAGCAGCAATTTGATGCAGCCGGGTCAAGCCCAGTTATTCAATGATCCGCCGCCCTGGCGGCATGATCTGCAGGCGTCGGTGTTGGGTCAGGCATTGGTTGAAGAAGGACCAGTGGTGCTGCGGGTCTCGCAACGTCAGACCGGGCAGATGCTGGCCGGGCTAGCGTCAGGCATGCACCCGACCATTCAACGCGCGACCTGGGCCACTGCGGTGGAGTCGGTCCGGGTGGTGGTCTCAAGCGTCGGCTATCAGCAGGCCTGGACGCAATTTCAGACCTGCGCCGGCAACCTGCTGCCGCTGAACTTTGATCAGGTGTCGCGTAGCGTGGTCAGCTTCGCCAGCGGCGGCACCACGCTGGCGGCCAGCGGCAAAGCGCTGCTGGATACGGCGGTGGTGTATATCCAGGCCGATGAGCAGATCGGCCGCATTCAACTTGACGGGCATTCCGACAATCTGGGTGATCGCCTGGCCAACCGCGAGCTGTCGCGTCAGCGTGCCCTGGTAGTGCGCGATTACCTGATGGGTCAAGGTGTGGAAGAAGAACTGTTCACCCTGCGCTTTCATGGTGAAAGCTATCCGATTGCCAGCAACGGCAGCGATACCGGTCGGCAACAAAATCGCCGTGTCACTCTGCGCTTGGAGAAAAAGTAACCCTGCGGCCACTTGGCAACGATTATCTTCCCTGTGATTCCTCGCGCCTCGGCGCTAGAATAACGTTTTGTCCGTCGCCCTATGCGTGGCGCTGATCAATCTTCAAGGGAGCGCGTAATGTCCGATGTAAAAAAAGTTGTCCTGGCCTATTCCGGTGGTCTGGATACCTCGGTAATCCTCAAATGGCTGCAGGAAACCTATAACTGTGAAGTGGTGACCTTCACCGCAGACCTGGGCCAGGGTGAAGAGGTTGAGCCGGCACGTGCCAAGGCCAAGGCCATGGGCGTCAAGGAAATCTACATCGATGACCTGCGTGAAGAATTCGTTCGTGACTTCGTATTCCCGATGTTCCGCGCCAACACCGTCTACGAAGGTGAATATCTGTTGGGCACATCCATTGCCCGTCCGCTGATTGCCAAGCGGCTGATTGAAATTGCCAACGAAACCGGCGCTGATGCCATCTCCCATGGCGCGACCGGCAAAGGTAACGACCAGGTGCGCTTCGAGCTGGGCGCCTATGCGCTCAAGCCAGGCGTCAAGGTCATCGCCCCCTGGCGCGAGTGGGACTTGCTGTCCCGCGAGAAACTGATGGATTACGCCGCGCACCATGACATCCCGATTGAACGCCACGGCAAGAAAAAGTCGCCTTATTCCATGGATGCCAACCTGCTGCACATTTCCTATGAGGGCGGCGTGCTGGAAGATACCTGGGCCGAGCACGAAGAAGATATGTGGAAGTGGACCAAGTCGCCGGAAAACGCCCCGGACAGCCCGACCTACCTTGAACTGACTTACCACAATGGCGATATCACCGCGATTGACGGCAAGGCGTTGTCTCCGGCGACGGTGCTGGCCGAACTGAACCGCATCGGTGGCGAGAACGGCATTGGTCGTCTGGATATCGTCGAGAATCGCTTCGTCGGCATGAAATCCCGCGGCTGCTACGAAACCCCCGGCGGCACCATCATGCTCAAAGGTCACCGCGCGATTGAGTCCATCACTCTGGACCGCGAAGTCGCACACCTGAAAGACAGCCTGATGCCCAAGTATGCCGAGCTGATCTACAACGGTTTCTGGTGGAGCCCTGAGCGTCTGATGATGCAGAAGATGATCGACGCGTCCCAGGCCAACGTGAATGGCGTGGTCCGTCTGAAACTGTACAAGGGCAATGTGATCGTCGTCGGTCGCCAGTCCGATGATTCGCTGTTCGACGCGGCCATTGCGACCTTTGAAGACGATGCCGGTGCCTACGATCAGGCCGATGCCGCGGGCTTTATCAAGCTCAATGCACTGCGCATGCGCATCGCTGCAGGCAAAGGCCGCAAGCTGGTATAAACAAGCCACAAGCCACAAGCCACAAGCCACAAGCTGCAAGCTACAAGCTACAAGCTACAAGCTGGAAGTTAGCTGGTTAGGTGTTAGCTTTTTAGCTTGAAGCTTGAGGCTTGAGGCTTAAAACCAAGGGGATTCGCATGCGCATATTACATACCATGCTTCGTGTCGGTGATCTGAACGCCTCTATCGCGTTCTATACCGAAGTGCTCGGCATGACGCTACTCCGCCGCAAGGACTATCCCGAGGGGCGTTTTACCCTGGCGTTTGTGGGTTACGGCAGCGAAGCGGAGCAGGCGGTGCTGGAGCTGACACATAACTGGGATACGCCCCACTATGATCTTGGCGACGGTTATGGTCATATCGCCATAGAAGTGTTGGATGTCTACAAGGCCTGCGAGCAGATCAAGACGGCGGGCGGCAAAGTGGTCAGAGAGGCGGGTCCGATGAAGCACGGCAGTAGTATTCTTGCCTTTGTCGAAGACCCGGACGGGTATCGTATCGAATTGCTGTCGGGGCGCACACCCGGAGCCTCCAACTGACAGCCTGACGTTGGTGCATTATGACAGGGACCCTGTTCGCGATAGCTGCGGGCATTGTGATAGTGGCGCTGCTGCTGGGACTCGGCAACCGGCGTCGCACCGTGCAAAAACGTCAGCGCCGGCTCCAGGCGCTGGAACAGATCCGACTGTTGCGTCTGCTGCTCGAGGAGGTTCAGCGTCATCGCGGCTTGTGTTTTGGGGTGATGGCCGGCGAGGGTCGGCTCGAAGCCCAGCGCTGGAACGTTGAGGCGCAGGTCAACCAACTGCTCGAAGCGCCGACCGTACACCAAGCCAGCCTGCTCTGGTACACCGCTTGGCACTCTGTTGTTCCACTCTGGCAAGAGATCAGGGCGCAGCGCCAACAGCCAGTCGCCGCCGAAGCCGTTCTGCAGTTACACCACCGCATGGCCGACCAACTGATCAGCAGCATTGCCGCATTGGCAGAGCGGCATGATCTGGTTTGTCTTGGCTCACTGGCGCCGCAGCCGCAGGGTATTTGGCTGGAGCTGTTGAAGAA
>JAWOGT010000070.1:0-2690 GCA_046496585.1 Halopseudomonas sp. | reverse complement strand
ATGCCCCAGGCGGCCGATGGCGTACCCTCTGAGTGTTTCCTGGTCATCGTCGCTCAGGCCAATCGGTCGGCAAATCCGCGTATGCGCATGGCGATAGAAAGACAGGGGTAGACTGCGGATGCCGTCAACCAGATCCGCTTCCAGCAGCAGGTGTTGCTCACCGTCTGCACCCAGGGGCAGGCCCGCCTCGGGACCCAGGTAGAGGGCGGCATGTGACCAGGTAGACTGAGTCAGGTATTTGATGGCAACGCTGACGCGGGTGTCGCCATCAACCAGCAGGACGTCCCCAGGGCGCAGAGCCAGCTTCAGGTCATCGAAGGCGGCTGTACTGACGGTGTAGGTGCGAATTTTACCGGTCAGGTAGCGGGCCACCCGGGTACAAAGCCATTGCAGCATGATGTGCTCCTTGAGTCGGTGGCAGCTTCAATCGTCCAGGTTTGCCTGCTGTCAGGGCTGGGTGAATTGAGCGCGACCGGCGCGCAGGCCAGTCGCGCGGGGGTGTTAGCAGTGCGCTGTGCCTTGTGGCATGCGCCGGTCATAGAAGCGTCGCGAGCGATCCAGGCCCTCGCCTCGGGCTAATAGCATGGCAGTGGTCGCCAGGGCAGCCGGCTGATGCTGGGTGAGTGTCGAGGCGGGTATCAGCGCTGTTTTTTCTGTCGAAACGCTGGCGGCCTGTGCAACGCCAAGACTGCTGGCAACCACCAGCAGGCTGGTGAAGAGCGGGATGAGCAGGGTTTTCATGGTAGTACTCCATTCGTGATCAATCGGCAGGATTGCCATGTTGCCTTGATCACCAGAGCCGGCGCTTTGTTACAGGCTGGGGTCGTTAAAAGTACTGGCTTGTTTCAATTTGTTCAGGCGCCGCGAGGCAATGGCAGGTAGCCGGTAATCTCAAGCTCTCGGTCTTCCAGTGCATCCTGATCCGGGAAGCGCTCCTGCCATGCCGCCACGACTTGGTCGCGGTGCCTGAGCAAGGCCTCGATCTGCGGTCGGTACACGCTCACAAGCGCGGTCAGCCACTGGTTTGTCGGCCAGGACGGGTAGGCGTGGTCAATCTCGAATCCATCCAGCATAGCGATGACCTGCTCGGCAGAGTACCAAGTTTCGCCAGTGACCCAGCGATTGCAGGCAAACAGGCCCAGCGGCAGGCCCTGTTTGTCCATGGACACGGCAATTAAGTGGGCAATGGCGTCGCTGCCGGTTGGCCAAAGGGTCTGACCGTGATCGCGCTCACCGTGTGCTGTGCCCGTGGGCATGCCGGCGTGGCGCATGAACAGATGAAAATGGCCGTGTTCCAGGGCGCTGCCGCGGTGCGCGTGGTAGTAGTATTGCGCGTGACTGTCCCGGTCAAAAACGTCGCCCTCGGGGTAGTGTTGCATCTCATAGAACGTACCCTGGCCCTTGAGCATCTCGCCGACCAGGTTCAATCCGCCTTTTTCCAGCACGCGCAAAGACTCTCGCATGCACTTGACTGCGGGCACTGAAGCCGCTGTGGGTCGCAGTGGCAGTGAGGGGGCAGGGATCTGCGCTAATGCGCTGAAAGGCTGGTCTGGTGTCATGCAAAGATCCAAAAAAACGGGATAACCAGGAAACAGATTATCCCGTAAAAGCGCGACCTTCAATTGGCTGCGCAGGGGGCTCTTTTCGCGGCACAGGGATTGGCTGCCGCACACGGATTGCTGGCCGCGCAGGGGTTAGCTGCAGCACACGGATTAGCGGCGCAAGGATTGGGCGTGAATCCCTGCTGCAGGCTGCCGACATAGGCGGTTAGCGCGGCCAGTTCCTGCGAGTCCCAGGGCAAGGGTTCTGCCGCCATGGGGCTGACCATGCAGATCTGGATCATCTCATCGAGAAAGACCTGATCCAGGCCATATTGATCGGCGGCCATGGCCACGGGATGGGGATAGGCCTTGGCGAAGCTCGGCTGATACATGGTCATGTTCTGTTCGTTGCCATGGCAAGTCGAGCAGGACATATTATTGCTGCTGAGTGAGGTGTCCTTGAACAGTGCGGCGCCCATGCTCACGAGTTGCGCGGTATTGCCGGTGTAGGGGCGGTAGTCAGCCGGGCGAGTAACGGCTTTGGCTGCGCATGGGTTGGCCTTGGCTGCGCAGGGGTTGGCAGCACAGGGATTGCTGGCGCACGGATTCGCCGCACATGGCGGTGCCGCAGCGCAGGGGTTAGCGGCGCAAGGGTTGCTGGCAGCACAGGGGTTACTCTGGCTGGTCGGCGCGCAGCGGGCGGCGCAGGGCCGGCAGGCGGCGGCTTGAAGCGCGGGGCTGGCCAGAGCCATCAACAGGACGCCAGATGAAACCATGGTAGTAACCCTGGAGCGAGCCAGGGGCCGGTGTGAATGTAAGCGAATGGGCTGCATGGTAGCTTTCCTCAAGCAATGGCGTTGCGAAGAGTGTGTTGCAGTGAGGCCAAGGACGCACATCGCTGCTTTAATTAGATACCGTAGGTCACGCATCGTTACACGGGTTAACGGTTTTTCGCGGCGCTGTAACAGATGCACCTCTGGGTTATCCAACCTCCTTTGGGGCACGCTTGGGCCTATGATTGACGAAGCAGACTTGTTGACGGACCTGAAAAGCGCGAAGCCCGGCGCTGCTGAAAAAGTGGTAGCTCTGCACCACGGTTTTCTGTTGCTGATGGTCAGACCGCTGGTGGGCGACGATCTGGCCAACGAC
>JAWOGT010000003.1:0-3442 GCA_046496585.1 Halopseudomonas sp. | reverse complement strand
CGGCACCTGGCTGTTCTGCCAGTAGATATAGGCAAAGCCGGCGCCGACCAGGGCAATGATCACGAAAAAGACGGTTTTCATGCTACGAGTTCCTTGAACAATGTTCTGTTGAGGCCGCGGGTGTAAAGCCGCTGCGGGTCTAATTAGCTTGCGCACAAAATACTAGGCGCGTAGGCTTGACCGGTCAATACCTTGCGCGCAAAATAATTACTGATACTGTCCACACCGAGCGCTGTTATGCCCCAGTCAACCTTGCCTCCAGCTACCTTGCCACCTTCAACCTTTCCACCTTCCACTTGGAACCCAGCCAGCGACGCCTGCAGCCAGCTGTTGCTGCGCAACCAGCTGTGCCATTCACTCTACAGCGCCAGCAATGCGATGGTCCGTGCCTATCGGCCGCTGCTGGCGCCGCTGGGCCTGACCTATCCTCAGTACCTGGTGATGCTGGCGCTCTGGGAGCATGACGCACTGGCGCTCCAGGTACCGATCAAGCAATTGGTCGAGGACACCCGCCTGGACCCCGGCACCTTGACACCGATCCTCAAGCGCCTCGAGCACAAGCAGCTGATCCGGCGCTGCAAGGGCGTTGCCGATGAGCGCCAGTGGCTGATCGGCCTGACCGAGACCGGGCGCGCCCTGCGCGAGCTGGCCCAGGGTATCCCGCTGAAACTGTTCGGCATGACCAGCCTCACGCAGCAGCAGGCCCAGGCCTTCAAGCTGGCGGCCGAACAGCTGTATCAGGACCTGTTGGGCCTGGTGCCGGACCCCGACAGCATTAATCCATAGCCGCCATAGCACAGAGTGTCTGCCCCAGGTTAAAGCCGCCGAGTAACGCCGCTTGCGCTGCCTCCGGGCCGCCGCGCAGCAAGCGCTCGCGGTAGGCCAGCGCAGCGGGGCTGCCTGCGGGCCATTGCCGATCAAATTCGCGGATAAACTGCTCGTGCTGGTAATTCAGCGCCAGCGCCTCGATCACCAGCCCGCCCAGTTGCGCCCGATACAGCGCGGCAGGGTGGGCTCGGCTGGCGATGCGCGTGACCAGCCCGTAGCGGCCATTATTGAAATTCGGCAGGCCCGCAGCGCCGTTGTTGATAACCGCCGTGTCCGCTTGGCACCAGGCGGCGGCGCGGCCGGTGTGGCTGGTCGCCAGGACGCTGAGCTGGTGGATGGTCATCCAGGCGTGCAGCGCCTGCTGGCGTTCAGGTATGGCCAGTGGCTCGCGCGCGCACTGCCAGCCGGCCAGCGAGCTTTCATCGCCGTGGGTAATGGCGATACGTTGCCCGGCGACGCTGACCAGTGCCGTCGGCGCCCGGCCTGCCAACTGCGCGGCCAGACCCGGCAGCTGCGCCAGCGTGGCGCTGAGCTGCGCCTGGATCTGGTTGGAGCGCGTAACCGTGGCCTCGTCGACACTGTCCGGGTAGGCGCAGCCGCAGCCGGCATCGCTATTGCCGAGGCGGCCCAGTTCGGTCTCGACATTGCCGCGCAGCAGCAGATGCGCGGCCACCCGCGCTTCGATATCGGCAAACACCGCCGGGTCCCGGTCCAGCCAGTGCAGGTCGCCATTGAACACCACGCGGGCCTCGGGCTCGGCGGCCAGACGCTGCTCCAGTGCCGTTAACGCCTGGCGATTGCCATACAAGCCGCCGACCACATACAGCGTCGGGCAGTCGAATAGCGGCTGGCCGGCAAAGCTGTCGGCTGGTAGCCGGTAATCCAGCGGGCAATTACGCCCGGCTGACATGGGGCACACTCCGCGTCAGCCAGCCGGCCAGCAGATAACCGGCGGTACACAGCATCAGGCCGTACAGATTGGTCCCCAGCAGCAGCGCGTACTTGCCCTCACCGATCGCCCAGCTCGCCGGGATCCAGCCCAGAGTCAGGGCGATGCCGAGCAGCAGCCCGGTCCAGAAACTCAAATGAAAGCCCAGGCGGGTCGGGGTGACCAGGCCGTGCAGCAGAAAGACCGGGGCGATACCCATCACCATGGTGCCGCTGATGGTCGTGGCCTTGAGAATATCGGTGCCCGCCAGCATCGGCAGATTGCCGAACAGGGCAAAGATCACCATGGTGGTCATGCCGATGCCGATGGCTTTCTTGCCCAGATCCTTGCCGGCCATGGCCGGTAGCTCACGGCCGACCAGCTTGGCCAGGCTGGAGAAGGTCGAGTCCAGGGTCGAGCCCGCGGCGGAAATCATCACCACGGTCATCACCAGCAAGGCGCCGATCCCCAGCGTCTTGGCCAGCGCCGCCGGCACATTCGCCGAGACGCCCACCCCGACCAGGTCGGCATGCACACCAATCAGGCTGAACGCCAGAATCGCGACAAAGCCGAGCGCACCGGCCAGGCTGAAGGCCTTGAGCATGCTGCGCTCCTCGGTGATAAAGCCGCGATCGGTCAGCACCGGGTCGTGGAACGGATAGCTGACCATCTGCAGGACGGCGACCAGCAGCAGGTCGACCCCGGCATCCATAGCCCAGTTGCTGGTACTGAGCAATTGTTCTGGCGAGTGCTGCGGCAGCACCAGGCCCAGCACCCAGACCAGCGCAACCACAAAAATCGCCGCCTGGGCGGCATCGGTAAGCATCGAACTGCGCAGCCCACCGCGCAAGCTGTAGGCCAGGGTCACCGCGGTAAACAGCAGCGCCGAGCCGATAAAGGCCGGGGTGCCGGTGTCGCCGTAGTAGCCGCCGACCACCGCAGTATTGCTCCAGACCTCGTTGAACAGGCGGATCAGAATCGCCGCCGAGAACGCCAAGGCCGCCGCGCGGCCATAATGCGAAGTGAGAAAACTGACCAGCCCGGTGGCGCCGAAACGCCGCCGCAGCCGGTAGATGACAAACCCGCAGAGCGGAATCGACAGCCAGTAGGTGGCGTACGCCAGGCCGCCGAGCAGGCCGTACTCGGCGCCCAGATTGGCCGCATTGGTCACCGACTTGGCGAAGATCCAGCTGATAAAAATGCTCGTGGTCAGCAGAAAGGGCGACGCCTTGCGGCCCTGGCTGTCTTCCCCATGGAAAAAGCTGCCCAGCGTTACGGTACGTGGCGACAGGTAATACATCATGGCGCCATACAACAGCAAAAAACCCCAGAAAAACGCGCCCATCCAGCTGGTTACTTGCATCACTGCCTCATTTCAAGGTGGTATTGAGGCCGGAACTTATGCCGGCCCTGTTGCTGTACTGCCAGTCCCAGAACAACCCGCTGATTACCCGGGAGTGTCGAGTTCCACCTCGACACAATAGCGTCAGCCGAATCACCGCTGGCCAAGATGGAACTGCCCGGGAGTGTCGAGTTCCATCTCGACATAACGGTGTCAGCCGCAACACCGCTGGCCGAGATGGAACTCGGCCTTCCCGGGTACGGCAAAGACCACTCCGCAGTCCCAGCCAGTACGCGCCTGGGAGTGTCGAGTTCCGTCTCGACATAACGGTGTCAGCCGCCACT
>JAWOGT010000131.1:0-4300 GCA_046496585.1 Halopseudomonas sp. | reverse complement strand
TAGTAGGGGGCGTCATCGCCGCCTGCCAGCACGTCTTCGACTGCGTTTTCGCTACCGATCAGCAGACCCAGGTTCGGCATGATGCCTCCTTCGTCGCCGGAGTACATGATGTAGTAACCGACCAGCAGATACATCACGCTGGCAATCGCATAGAGCGTGATGTTCTTGGTGAGAATTTCAGTAGTGTTCTTGGCGCGGACCAGACCAGCCTCGAGCATGGCAAAACCCGCTGCCATCCACATCACCAGTGCGCCGCAGATCAGAAAGTAGAACGTATCAAGCGCGTACTTGATTTGGACGATATCTTCCATAATAAGCCCCCCATGTAGGCTTAGTTACTGCATTCAGTGTTCGAGATGACTGGTCAGACTGCGTCTGTACCCGTCTCGCCAGTGCGGATGCGGACAGCCTGTTCCAGATTGACCACAAAGATTTTGCCGTCGCCGATCTTGCCGGTGTTGGCCGCCTTGGTAATGGCTTCAATGACGCGATCGAGCATGTCGTCACCAATGGCCACATCGATCTTTACCTTGGGCAGAAAATCCACTACATACTCTGCGCCGCGATACAGCTCGGTGTGACCCTTCTGCCGACCAAAACCCTTGACCTCAGTCACGGTAATGCCCTGAACGCCGATCTCGGAGAGTGCTTCACGCACGTCGTCCAGTTTGAAAGGCTTGATAACAGCCGTTACTAATTTCATGTTGTTACTCCCGATTGATGGACTGCCCTGGGGGACAGCACCAGTCTATGCCGAGTTAGAGGCTTTTAGAAACGGACAATGCACAGATGTTGTCGCAGTTATCCGCACCGGTGGCACATGCCGGCGGGGCAACGGCTGTCATAGCCTTGATCAACTGCTTCATCTTCTTATGCTCCTTGGATGGCTTGAGTATAGTCATGCTGCTCAGAGGCGCAGTGCGCGAAAAGGTGACTCCGCCTCACTCAGCTGCAATGTGCTTTGCAGAAAGCCTGCCAGTTTTGGCTTATGTTTATATTTCATGCAGTTAAGGCAATAGCCTGGCCAGGAGACTGGCCATTCGCTTTTATCGTTGCACCAACATGGTGCGCACTGCTTTTGCCAAGTGCTTATATCGGGCACAAACCTAAAGCGCCCTGAACCGGGACGAACCGGCGCTGCAATGTTAAACTCAACCGTCACCTTCCGGACCGCCCTTGGGGCGGCCTCATCGCCAGCGAACAGGTTGTACAGTCATGTTGCATAAAGTCTTGATTGATGCGGTAAGCAGCCAGGCCTCGCGCCTGCTGATGAGTGAAAAAGGCTTGCCCGCGCCGGATGTGGAAAAACACCTCAAGAGCCTGTTGCAGAGCGCGCTGGCGAAACTCGACGTGGTCAGCCGCGACGAATTCGAAACCCAGCAAGTGGTACTGCAACGCACCCGCGAACGGCTCGAGGCACTGGAAAAGCGCGTCACCGCAATGGAGCAACGCGCTCACCCCCCCTCCGTCTGAGTGACTAGGACGGACTGATCAAGGAACGATCATGTCCCTGGCAATTGTTTACAGCCGCGCCAAACTGGGTATTCAGGCACCCGCGGTGACTGTTGAAGTACACCTGGCCAACGGCATGCCCAGCCTGACGCTGGTCGGCCTGCCGGAAACAGCCGTAAAGGAAAGCAAGGATCGCGTGCGCAGCGCGCTGCAGAACGCCAACCTGGATTTCCCCAGCCTCAAACGCATCACCATCAACCTCGCCCCCGCCGATCTGCCGAAAGAGGGTGGGCGCTTTGACCTGGCCATCGCGCTGGGATTGCTGGCCGCTAGCGGACAAATACCCGCGGACAGCCTGGAGCACTGCGAATGCCTGGGCGAGCTGGCGTTGTCCGGTGAGTTGCGCCCGGTGCAGGGCGTGTTACCCGCCGCGCTGGCCTGCCGGGAACAGCAACGAACGCTGCTGCTGCCGCGCGCCAATGCTGCCGAAGCGGCGCTAGTCCGCGGGGTGCGTATTATCGCCGCGGATCACCTGCTGGAACTGTGCGAGCACCTGCGCGGCGAGCGCCAGCTCGAGCCCGTGCCGACTGACAGCCAGCCGCAGGCGGCCACCGGGCTCGCCGACCTGCTTGATGTGCAGGGCCAGGCACAAGCCAAACGCGCGCTGATCGTGGCTGCCAGCGGCAATCACAATCTGCTGCTGTTTGGTCCGCCCGGCACCGGCAAGACCCTGTTGGCCAGCCGCCTGCCGGGCATCTTGCCGCCGCTGACCGAGCATGAAGCGCTGGAGGTCGCCGCCATCCAATCGGTTTGCGGCAGCCAACCCCTGCAAGCCTGGCCAGTTCGCCCCTTTCGCTCGCCCCATCATGGTGCGTCGGCCGCCGCCCTGGTTGGGGGCGGTAGCCAACCCCGGCCCGGTGAAATCAGCCAGGCGCATCAGGGCGTGCTGTTTCTCGATGAACTACCGGAATTTGATCGTAAAGTGCTGGAAATGCTCCGCGAGCCGATGGAGTCCGGAGTAATTCATATCGCCAGAGCGCGCGAACAGTTGAGCTTTCCTGCGCGCTTTCAATTGATCGCCGCGATGAACCCCTGCCCGTGCGGCTATCAGGGCGATGCCTCGGGGCGTTGTCGTTGCTCGCCAGAGCAGGTGCAGCGCTACCGCAGCAAGCTCTCGGGGCCGTTGCTCGACCGGATCGACTTGCACCTGGCCATGCACAACGAGCCTTTCAGCCTGGCCGGCCATACTCAGGGCGACCTGGACAGCCGCAGCGCCGCCGAGCAGGTGAGCAAGGCGCGCGCGCAACAACGGGCCCGCCAGACCTGCCTGAACGCGCACCTGGATCTGGCCGGCCTGCGTGACCATTGCCAACTGAGCGAGGCGGACGCGCGCTGGCTGGAACAGGCCATTGAACGCCTGGGCCTGTCGCGCCGCGCCAGTCACAAGGTAATGAAGGTAGGCCGTACGCTGGCCGATCTGGCAGGCGAGAAGGACATAGGCCGGCAGCACCTGGCAGAAGCGCTGCAATATCGGCAACTGGATCGGCGCTTGTTAGGCTGACACGCGCACTATCAGAAGCTTTCGCTGATGGCCTGCTGATCTTCACGACCCATGCGATAGGCATCCAGGAAGTAGCAGAGCTCTTCAAACGGCAGTGCCGGACTGATAAAGAAGCCCTGCACCTGATCACAGCCCATCTGCCGCAAGGCGTCCAGTTGCTGACGCTGCTCGACACCTTCAGCGACCACTTCCAGATCCAGACTATGACCCAGGTCGACCATGGCATTGATCAACTGGCGGTCGGAACCCGGCAAGTCTATGCCCTTGACGAAGCTGCGGTCGATCTTCAGCAGATCGATCGGCAAGCGCTGCAAATGCATGAAGGACGAGAACCCGGTACCGAAGTCATCCAGCGAGAAGCGCACGCCCAGGCCCGCCATCCCCTGCATGGTCCTCAATACCTGATCAGGATCCTGCATCACCGCCGTTTCGGTCAGCTCGAACTCCAACCAGCGTGGATCGATGCCGGTTTTTTCCAGCAACCGTTTAACCGTGGGTAACAGCTGGCTGTCCTGAAACTGCCGAAACGACACATTCACTGCGATGTGAATTGGCGGCATGCTGCGCCGCTGCAGCTGGACAAGGTCGTGACAGGCGCGGGCAATGACCCAGTAGCCCATGGGTATAATCAGCCCGGTTTGTTCGGCCAAGGGGATAAATTCGTTGGGGCCCAACAGGCCGCGCGTGGGATGACGCCAGCGGATCAGACCTTCCAGCCCGACTATCTTGCTGGTGCTCAAATTCACCCGTGGCTGATAATGCAGCTCGAACTGGTTCAGGCGCAGCGCCTGACGCAGCGCGCTTTCGAACTCGATCAGGCTGTTGGCCTGCAGATTGATGCGATCATCGTAAAAATGATACTGGCAGCCACGGTGGCCCTTGGCCTGCAGCATCGCCATATTCGCGTGCAGCATCAGACTATCAACGCTGTGCCCTGCTTCGGGGTAGGTGGCAATACCAATGCTGCAACCGAGCAGCAGGCTTTCATTGTCCACCAGGAAGGGCTCAGCCATTTCGCTGGTCAATTTCTGGGCAATCTGCAGCAGATTGCTGGCGCGCGCGTAGTCCTCGACGATCACCGCGAATTCGTCACTGCCCATGCGCCCGACGGTGTCGGTATTGCGTAAAACCCGGCGCAGCCGCAGAACCACTTCCTGTATGATAACGTCCCCGGCGCCATGACCGAGCGTTTCGTTAACATGCCGGAAGTTGTCCAGGTCGATGAACAGCACCGCGAGTGGTTGATTACTGCGCACCGCCCGGCGCATGCCCAGATTAAGCCGTTCC
>JAWOGT010000127.1:0-4210 GCA_046496585.1 Halopseudomonas sp. | reverse complement strand
GCTTGCGAGCCAGCGCGCGTCTCTACCTGAGCCTGCACCGATGTCGCAGGCAAGCCCTGGTCGTGCGGGCAACAGATGGCGCCATGCCGAATGCACGGCTTCCGGGGCAACGGCCTGGTAGGCGGCAAAAAGCTCTTCCGCGCGATCGATGTAGTAATCCATGGAATGACATCTCCGCCTCACGCGAGTGTATCTGATGTGAAGGGTGTGTCAATTAAGGGGTCGCAGCCTGATGTGTCGATCTTGAGCACTTATTTCGACATGAAATGGGGATATGTCGATGACATAAACATGGGTAACCTAGGCAAATAGTCTGAAACAGGTGCTCCTGTTTGGAAAACAAACGGGGCCAGATGAATCTTTTTCCGAGATTACTCCGGAGAATATGGCGTAATTAAAGTTCATATATCACCAACTACTTTCCTCCCTCAGAGAAGACCCGTGACTCAAGCAAGAATAGCTATTATCGGCGGTGGCCTGGCTGGGCTGTATGCAGCCTATCGGCTACATGGGCTCGGTATCGAGTTTGACCTTTTCGAGGCGCGCAGTCGGCTGGGTGGCCGCATTCTGTCGACTGCGTCAGGCGGTTTTGATCTGGGGCCATCCTGGTTCTGGCCTGACTTTCAGCCGCTTATGCATAACCTGGTGGCTGAGCTGGGTTTGCCGGTGTTCGAGCAATATACCGCCGGAGCGACAATGCTCGAGGACCGGGGCGCAGGTGCGGTGCGCGGCGCGGGCTATCTACCGGGCAATACGTCAATGCGTATCGAGGGCGGAACCAGTCAACTGGTGCAGGCACTCGCGGGCTTGTTGCCGCCAGAACAGGTGCACCTTGATTCGGCGCTGAAGGCTGTGTACCAGGACGAGCAGGCGGTAGGTCTGGTGTTTGCTGACATGCCAGACAAACAGCGATGCTACTCGCAACTTTGGCTGGCGTTGCCACCCCGGTTGGTAGCGGGCATTCAATTCAGCCCATCGTTGCCTGAGCAGAATGTGCAGAAGTTGAGGGCGGTACCGACCTGGATGGCCGCGCACGCTAAATATGTGGCCCGCTATGCCACGCCGTTTTGGCGTGAGGTGGGGTTGTCGGGTGATGCCTTCAGTCGCATCGGCCCCTTGGCTGAAATTCACGATGCGTGCAATGAACAGGGCGCTGCGTTGTTTGGTTTTCTCGGCATCAATGCCGAGCAACGGGCACGGTTGAGTGCGTCTGAGCTTAAAGCTGCCTGTCGTGCCCAACTGATGCGTTTGTTTGGTGAGCAGGCGGCAGAGCCGATTGAGGATTCCTTTTACGACTGGGCGGCTGACTCCTTTACAGCGACAGAACAGGACCGGGTGTCATCGGGCGAGCACGGTTCACTGGATGCGGTGTTTGCCTTCGCCGCTCCGTGGCGTGACAGGGTGCGCATGATCGGTAGTGAGGCTGCGGTTGAGCAGGGCGGCTATATGGAAGGCGCCCTAGGGGCAGTAGAGAGGGTGTTGGCGGAACTGGTTGAGGCGTCAGTGAATCAACAGGCGTGAGACTGACCCGTTCGACCTTGTTCATGGACGCTCACAGTGACGCTGAAAACGATGTTGCCCGGATTATGCCCTGTATTGCCCAGTTGAGCAGCACCAGGATCAGTGTGGCAACAGAACAGCGTTTTCCAGTGCGCTACCGTTCGTTCAAAGACTGCCAAAAACCTTTTTTGCCAGGCTAGTGGCCGCTTGCGCAGGGTTGCTGCGGATGTCGGCTTCCTGCTTGGCGATCATCTCGAACAGCCCATCCAGCGTGCGTTCGGTGACATAGCCCTCGATATTGGCCGACTGGCTGTCGACCACGCCAAAATTGGCGGCTTGGGAGGCAAACGTATTGTATTGCTGAGCGAGGCCCACCTGGTCGGTCGCTTTTTTAACCACCGGCAGGAACAGCGTACGAATCTGGTCGCGACTACTGCCTTCAAGGTAGCGGGTGGCCGAGTCGCGCGGGCCGGACAGGATAGATTTTGCATCCTGCACGCTCATATTGCTGATGGCATTGACCAGCAGCGTTCTGGCCTGTGGTACAGCCGCTTCAGCGGCCTTGTTCATGCTGTCTTCCAACTGGGTGATCTGGCTACCCATGCCCATCATTTTCAAGGTCCGCGAGGCCTTACCGAGCGTGCCCGGGAGCTCAATTCGCAGATCGGGGTTGTCAGCAAAGCCGCCGGGTGCGCCTAACTCTTTCACTGCCATGTCAGCGCCCTGAATCAGGGCGTCCTTGAGGCCTTTGCCGGCATCCTGCTGGCTCAGATCAGACAGCGACAGTGCGTTGGCTGAGGCAGAAATCAAAGTGGTAAGCAGCGCGGCAACTAGCATTAGACGAGTCATGGCAGGCCTCTGGCGTGGTCGGTGTCATTTCAGAGCTTAGCTCATTCGCCGCCGAGAACTCGGCTTTTTAACTCACGGCATCGGCGGCGCTTTGCCGCTGCTGGGCTAATGGGGTCAGATGAACATTAGATTTTCAGACCAAGGACACCGTTAGATAACTGGGCAGATCAGAACAGCAAAGATCAATGCAAAGCCGACAGTCTCCGTCACACCGGCAGCTATCGCCCTCAAGCGGACGGTCTACGGTGGCAAAGTGAGGGTAATTCAAGGCAGGCTTTGATACATTGCTCCCAACAACCCAGACCCAGACACCCAGTCATTGATTATTCAAAGCGCTCCTTGAAAAGCCCCCCGACCTTACCCGCGCTTACGCGTGGCCCAGTCCTGGGCCACATCATCAGGCTATCAATCCCGGCATCGATGGGAATGGTATTCAACACCTTGTACAACCTTACAGATATCTGGTTCGCAGGTTACCTGGGTGATGATGCGCTTGCCGGTTTATCCATAGCAGGCAGCGTGTTTTTCTTGTTGCTATCTATTGGTCTCGGTATACAGACGGGTGCGTCAGCCATGATCGCGCCGGACGTCGGACGGGGCGCCATGAATGATGGTACCAGCCAGGTTAAAAGCTGGGTCGACAACGTCTGCGGCATGGCGATTGGCTTCAGTATTATGTCGTTTTTGCTCGGCGCACTGGCCGCGCGACCCTTGGTCGTCTTGTTGGGCGCAGAGCCACATATCGAACCGTTGGCCATGGAGTATCTGTGGGTAACCTTGGCAGGGTCTGTCGGCTTCACCCTCTCTTTTGGTGCTGCGGGTGCTTTGATGGCCCTGGGCGATACCAAGTCCAACCGCAACGCGCTCGCGATCGGTTTTTTTGCTAACTTTGCGCTCAATCCGCTCTTCATGTTCGGGCTTGGCCTCGGCGTGGCTGGTATAGCGTTAGCCACGGTTACCATCAAGCTGGCGACGGCCTTTTACTTGCTAAGCGTCCTCGCTAAGCGGCTCAACATACGCATCAGACCTGCGTTCGACTGGGCACGTTGGCAGGCGTTGCTAAAGCAAGTGCTGCCTGCCAGCTTCAACATGCTCACCATCGTGCTGGGCGGGTTTATTACCGTAGCGCTGATTGGGCAGTTTGGCAGTAATCACGTGGCGGGTTACACCGTGGGATTGCGACTTGAACAGCTGCTATTGTTGCCTGCGCTGGGCTTGAACAGTGCGGTTATGGCGGTTGCCGGTCAGAATATGGGAGTCGGGCAGCATGCGAGAGTGGCAGAAACCTACCAGAAAAGTCTGTTGATTGGCTTGGCTATGGCGGTGGTTTCAGTACCAGTAATGTACTTTTTATCTCCGCTGATGGTGGGCTTGTTTACTGATACGGAAGAGATACAGCGCACCGGCGTAACCTATCTCAGAATCGATGCTTTGGCCTTTTATGCGTATGTGGTGCTATTTCAAAGTGTCGCGGTGCTGCAGGCCATGCGCAAGCCCATGTTCCCGATGTACCTCGGTATCGCCAGACAACTTGTGGTACCTGCTGCGATCAACTATGCGCTCATCGTGCTGTGGGGCTACCCCATGGTGTCCATGTTCTACACCATCGTAGTGGTGGTGATGGTCAGCGCGGTGATAGCGCATTTGTATACCAGGCGGGAAATTAGCCGGCTCGCTCACGCTGTAGCGCCCGACTGATCACACACCAGGAGTAATTGGGAGTAATTGGGTCAAGCTGACCCCTTTACAGCAACCGAACAGGACCGGCTCTCAAACGGCGAGCATGTTGCATTGGACGCGGGGATCGTTCTCGCCGCGCCGTGGGCAGACAGGGTGCGTTTGATAGGGAGCGAGGCTGCGC
>JAWOGT010000097.1:0-4928 GCA_046496585.1 Halopseudomonas sp. | reverse complement strand
CCGATCCCGATCTGGACAAGATGTTGGATATTCTGCGCGGGCAGAATATCCAACATCTTGTCCAGATCGGGATCGGTCACTTCGGACTCGACACGCTCAACCTTGATCGCACTGAAATCAGCCAGAGTCACTTCTGGATACACTTCGAAGGTGGCGATGTATTCGAAATCCTTGCCTTCGTTCAGATCCTTTGGCTCAACGCTGGGCATGCCCGCGGGGTTGAGCTTTTCCTGCATGACCGCTTCATAGAAGGAGGACTGGATCATCTCACCCATGACTTCCTGGCGGGCGGAGCCACCAAAACGCTTGCGGATGACGCTCATCGGCACCTTGCCAGGACGAAAACCATCGACCTTGGCGCGACTGGCAGTTTGTTGCAGGCGCTGGTTGACCGCTGATTCGATGCGGTCGGCAGGAATGCCTACGGTCATGCGGCGCTCAAGGCCGGAGATGGTTTCTACCGAAACTTGCATGGAGAGTCCTCGTTGAACGAACAGGATAATTTGACAAATTCTAAAGGGACAACATTCTAGTCGCTCGGCAATGAGAAGTCATCCTCTGGCCGCCACAAGAAGCAAAACAGCCGTCGCGGGTACCCTGATGCCCCGGCGCCCGGAGCCAGCCTAGCGCAACAGTTTATCCCGACGAGCGGCAAGCCACAGCACCCAAAGCATCAATAGCGCGTTGAGCACCGCACCCGAAATACAGTACAGCGCCACACTCGTCGCAGCGCCCAGATCAGCCACCGCGCAGGCCCAGTACATTAACAGCCCCCGGGCGGCAGCAGAGAAACAGGTAAAGATCAGATGCGAGCGCTGCGCATGCAAGATCGGCAACAGGTTGACACAGGGTACGCCAACCAGGGTGAAATAGAACCACAACGCCATCCATCGCGCGTGATCCCCAGCCATCTGCCAACCATCCCCGAACAACACAGCGAACAATTCTGGCGCCGCACTCAGAGCGATTAACAGCGGCACAGCACCCGCCAGCGCTAACAGACTCACGGCTTTGAGTTGGAACGGCAACAGCGGCAATTTGTCCTGATCGGCTCTGGCCAGCAGCGGGTAAAACACATCACCTACTGCCTTGCCGATCAACAGGGAAGGCGCCGCAATCACGCTCCTGGCCAGCACAAAGAACCCCACCGCAGCGGGACCGTACCAGGTACCCAGCAGCAGCACCGGGACCGCCAGCGACAGGCAACTGATCAACACCTGGGGCGCGCGAAACAGCGGAAATTGGCGATATTTCACCATCAGCGGCCACCAGCGAACTGGTTGCCCCTGCCCCTGCAACGCTGCAGTCCCTTTCAACCATCCGGCAAAGAGCACGGCGGCCACCGCTTCCGCCACCAGCGACATCAGCACCAGCGTCATGGACAGCGGCGCCAATAAACCACCCAGCACCTTACCGCCATTGCCGGCCACGGACTTGGCGAAGGACACCCGGGCGGAAATGGCGAACAAGGACCGCCGATTGGCCCATTGTTCAAGCACCCCCGCGACCACGGCCAGGCACATCAGCAGTGGAACCAGCATCAATAGCCCACGGCTCACGCCCCAGCTTCCCTCTCCTGAGGGATACAGAAGACCGATACCCAGCGCCGCCAGCACTGACAGCAACACACCGATCGCCAAGGACAGACGCCCCAGGGCGAGCGCTTCACGGTCGTTGGTCGCCAGCACCATGGCCAGGGGATAACACAGACCTGCCACCGGCATGCCGATGGAGGCGATCGCCAGCACCGTGCCCGCCTGACCAAAAACCTCTGGACTGAAAATGCGCGTCAGCAGCGGCGCGCTCAACAGCGTGATTAACTGGCCCGCCGCCGCACCCGCCAGCAAAACCGCAATGGAACGCCAGGTGCGATTGCGAAAAAGCGCCAACATGCCGGGCGTTACGCTGGGCGCCTTCATGCCGACTGCTGGTCACCGACCGGCTGCTCGCCATGCACTGCAAGCACAGCACTGTCACCAGCCGTGAGTGCGCCTGTAGCGGACCTCTCGGGCCAGCGAAACAACGCACCGAGTGTCCAGTCCCATTGGCTGGGATAAAATACGCACTTGCCCGCCCCCGGGGTGAAGGTCAGTTCGCCGACATACAGCCCGCCGCCGTGTACATAGAAATCCACGCGGCAGTAGCCAAAAGGTTTCGCCAGTCGCTTGGCAGCCTCCAGCATCTGCTGCAATTGTGCCGGGCATAGCGTAATGCCCGGATCACTGCTCGGCGGCAGGTTCTGCCCCAGCCTGAAGCCGGTAGCAAGCCAGTCCGACGAATACAGATTCTGGGTTGGCTGACCAAAGCGGTCATCTACAATCTGCAGGAAGCAGAATGCGTCCCCGTCCGCGGGATTGAATACATGGACTTTGTAATCCGCTACCGAGCGATTATTGACCAGCAAGGCTTTCTCAAACAGTATCTGCGGCGCGATTGCACTGTAATGCCGCTCACCATTGAAGCTGGAAAAGTCATCCTCTAGCCAGGCGTTCGCCAGATCCATCAACGCCTGGAGATCTTCGGTCTTTTTGTCCCGCACGATCCGGATCGAACCGCAGCCGTTATTGGACTTCATGACGAAGGCGTCAGGCAACGCGTCAAAGACCCCCGCTGTCGCCCTGGGTACGGCAGCGTAAAGAGGCACATTGAACACCTCTCCTACCGTATCGCGAATATAATCGCGCACCAGAACCTTGTCTGCGAGGCGTGAAAACTCCGGCGACGGGTAGCGCATGCGGTGGTAGATCTTTTCCGAGAAGCTGCGAGGATGCTTGAAATCGCATAAGCGTCCGTGCGTACGGAAATAACGCCATTGATATCGGAACGTCTCGGGGACATGACCTTTAAAGGAATCGATCAATTCAAAGTAGAATCGAAAAACACTCTTGAGCATGGCAATCCGTGGCGAATCATCCATTTTAACGACCTGAGTGAAAAAGCATTTCAGAGCACAGCGGTGACGGGCAAACAAAGCAGACCATCAGCATTACACCCACATGAAGTAAGCGAATGTGGACGCCAGCCCCACCTATCAGTCCGTGCGCAACCCAGAATGTTCCATAAAGCCGCTAGAAAAATATAATTAAAAATGCGCCGAAACCGCCAAGCCCCGGGCTAGAGCGCTACGCGGCATGCCCCGAAAATCGCCCGCATTACATAAAACCAACAAATCTCGGTGGAATGAATGCGCGCACGATAGGATCAGGACAGGAAAGCAGAATGGCTTTGCGCCATTATCACACAGGAGCAACGGGACAGGTAAGATGGAAACCACAGAATGCCTGAAGATGCCGACAGACGGCACGACGGGAAAAACCAATACGAATAGGACTATAACCAGACGGCTGCCAAGGTGGCAGCCCGGGATAACAAGATGGTGCGGACGGAGAGACTCGAACTCTCACACCTCGCGGCGCCAGAACCTAAATCTGGTGTGTCTACCAATTCCACCACGTCCGCATAACAGGGCTTCAAACAACAACGCCAGGCCGGGGCCTGGCGTTTTCGAAAATGGGGTGGACGATGGGTTTCGAACCCACGACACCAGGAGTCACAATCCTGTGCTCTACCAACTGAGCTACGCCCACCATTACTGCTGTACTTCGTTTGTTGCTCGCTTCAAGCATCCAGACCGCAGTGCGATGGTACGCCCGGCAGGACTCGAACCTGCGGCCACCCGCTTAGAAGGCGGGTGCTCTATCCAGCTGAGCTACGGGCGCCTTGTGCACCGTCCAGAACCCCGAGGGAGTCACTGAGCATGCCCATATTAACAGCGTAACGCCAATAATATGGAGGAGCCTGGTCGCCTTCCAAACCGCTTTCGCTATGCTTGTGAAGCGGGGCAAATAATACTCAGCCACCCTTCCCACGTCAACGTTTGTACGTCGTTTTTTTTAATTATTTGAGCAGCTTATGTTCACTACGCGAGAACATGGCCGCGTCTGCGCATAACAGCCTTTTGCCGCCGGGCCTCCCGTGCGACAATCGCGCCACAATTTTGTTTGTGTCAGGAAGCCCATGAACGCCAAACTCATCGACGGCAAGCAGATCGCTGCCTCCATTCGACAGAACATCGCGCTGAAAGTAGCCGAACGCAAGGAACACGGCCTTCGGCTTCCCGGCTTGGCGGTCATTCTGGTCGGCCAGGATCCCGCGTCCCAGGTCTATGTCAGCCATAAGCGCAAGGATTGTGAAGAGGTCGGCTTTATCTCCCGCTCACATGACCTGTCCGCCGATACGGATCAGCAAACACTGTTGAGCCTGATCGACACCCTGAACGAGGATCCCGAGATCGACGGCATTCTGGTGCAACTGCCGCTGCCCGCGCACCTCGACTCGTCGCTGTTGCTCGAGCGTATCCGCCCGGACAAGGATGTCGACGGCTTTCACCCTTTCAACATCGGCCGTTTGGCACAACGCATGCCGTTGCTGCGGCCCTGCACCCCCTTTGGCGTGATGCGGCTGCTGCAAAGTACCGGCGTGGATCTGTACGGCATGAATGCGCTGGTGGTCGGTGCATCCAACATTGTCGGCCGCCCCATGGCGTTAGAGCTGCTGCTCGGTGGCTGCACCACCACCGTGGCCCATCGTTTCACCAAGGACCTCGCAGAGCATGTTGGCCGCGCCGATCTGCTGATCGTCGCGGTTGGTAAACCGGGTATTGTGAAGGGTGAATGGATCAAGCCCGGCGCGATCGTGATCGACGTGGGTATCAACCGCACCGATGATGGCCGGCTGACCGGCGACGTGGAATTCGCCCCCGCGGCCGAGCGCGCCGGCTGGATTACCCCGGTGCCCGGCGGCGTCGGCCCCATGACGCGTGCCTGCCTGCTGGAGAATACCCTGTACGCCTGCGAGCACCTGCATCCCTGAGGTGCCCCCGTGTGTGATGACTACAGGCTGGCGGTGCTGCCGCCGTCTACCGGTAC
>JAWOGT010000279.1:0-6689 GCA_046496585.1 Halopseudomonas sp. | reverse complement strand
GTCTTGGCGAGCGCGCCGGGAATGCTGCGCTGGAAGAGATTGTCATGGCCATCCGCACCCGCGAAGATGTGTTGGGTGTGCAGACCGGGATCGTGACCGAAAACATCCTCGCCGCTTCCCGCCTGGTCTCGGGTATCACCGGGTTTGTCGTCCAGCCGAACAAGGCCATCGTGGGTGCCAACGCGTTTGCCCATGAGTCGGGTATCCATCAGGATGGTGTACTCAAGCACCGTGAGACCTATGAGATCATGAGCGCCCAGTCAGTCGGCTGGCATACCAACAAACTGTCATTGGGCAAGTTGTCCGGACGCAATGCGTTTCGCTCGCGCCTGGCCGAGCTGGGTATCGCGCTGCAAAGTGAAGCGGAGATGAACCTGGCGTTCGCCCGCTTCAAGGAGCTGGCAGACAAGAAGCATGAAATTTTCGATGAAGATTTGCAGGCACTGGTTTCCGATACGCTCACCGAGGCGGTCGAGCATGTGAAGCTGGTTTATCTGGATGTCGCCTCGCGCATGGGTGAAACGCCGCAAGCGCGTGTGGTATTAACTGTTGATGGCGTGGAGGTGGAAGCTACTGCTCCCGGGTCCGGGCCTGTGGATGCGACTTTCAAGGCGATTGAACAGATGATTCGTTCGGAAGCGACCCTGCAGTTGTACTCGGTCAATGCCATTACGCAGGGCACGGACTCACAGGGCGAGGTCACTGTGCGGTTGGAGAAGGCCGGGAGGATCGTCAACGGTAACGGGGCCGATACCGATATTGTCGTGGCGTCGGCGAAGGCCTATATCAATGCATTGAACCTGATGCGTGAAGGAGTTGGCCGTGCGCATCCCCAGGCGGCTGCAGTCTGATGCGTGAATCCGTGCGGCTGGCTTATCTGGAGGCGATGGGCGTAACGGCCTGGATACCGACGCAGACCCTGGCCCATGCGGCGTTGCGCTTGCCTCCGGAGCCTGAGCTGGCGGCAGAAGAGAGTGAGACTGCTGCCACTCCGCTTTCACACCCACCAGAAAGCGCTCCTGCTGAAACTGTCACGCTTGTTAAGCCGGCAATGGTGGCTGACGAGCCGGTTGCGATACCTGCCCAGCGCAAACATGCACTGCCGCAGGTATCGCCGTTGAAACCGGCAACCCTGCCTGCCAAGGTCGAGCTCGAAGTACCCGAGGCGGTCGAACCCGCCATACAGCGCACTGCGGTCGCGCCTTTTTATCTGCAGTTGTGGATGGCCGGACCGTGCGCGCTGCTGATCGAGACGCCGGACCCGGGCGTTGAAAAAGGGACGCCACAGTATAATCTGCTGACCGACATTCTCCGCGCTGCCGAGTTGCCGCCGACCCCCCAGTTGCACGCCGACTTCCGCTGGCCATTGAGTAAAAATCCGCAAGTGGCGCGCAGCGCGGCGGCGGCAAGCGAGGCCCTGCTGGCCTTTATGCAGGCCCGCCTGGAACAGCTGCCAGTCAGTTCAATTGGCTGCTTCGGTATTGCCGCAGGCCTGCTTGCCGAGACCGAACCGCTGCAAGCGCAATTACTCTGCGGCCGGGAGGAAGCGCTGGAGGGTTTGGCCGCAGCCTGGTTTGCTCCGGATTTACAGACGTTGATGAATAACCCCGAGGAGAAGGCGCGCCTATGGCATTTGTTACAGAGGGTAATGCCGCGCTGGCAGGGCAGGGCATGAGTGAGCTGAGTTACCGGCCGATGCTCGAGTCGGACCTGGACGCGGTCTTGGACATTGAATGCGCAGCCTTCAGCCATCCCTGGACACGCGGTATTTTGCTCGATTGCGTGCACTCCGGCTACGAATGCTGGTTGCTGTTTCGAGGCGGCGAGCAGGTAGGGCATGCGGTACTCTCCGCTGCAGGAGATGAGTCGCACTTGTTGAACATCACCATCAAGCCCGAACAGCAGGGCGGTGGACTGGGCGCAGCATTATTGGCATTCATCGTGGATCGAGCCAGACAACGTCAGGCCGAGGTGACCTTTCTTGAAGTCAGGGCTTCGAATCCAGCAGCCAGACTGTATGAGCACTTTGGCTTTAATGAAATAGGACGACGGCGTGACTATTACCCGGCAGTGGGCGGCAGAGAAGATGCCTTGGTAATGGCTTATTCGCTGATTGACTAGATGTGATCCGGACAAGGTGGTGTAAATGATTGATTTGACGCAGCTGTTTGATAACAACCGCGCATGGGCTGAATCCATCAAGCAGGAAGATCCCGAGTTTTTTTCCAAACTCGCAGGGCAGCAGGCGCCCGAGTATCTATGGATTGGTTGTGCTGATTCCAGAGTGCCGGCCAATGAGATTGTCGGGCTGTTGCCGGGCGAGCTTTTCGTACACCGTAATGTCGCCAATGTGGTGTTGCACACCGACCTCAATTGTCTTTCGGTCATGCAGTTTGCGGTGGACGTGCTGAGGGTCAAACATATTATCGTCACGGGTCACTACAATTGCGGTGGTGTGCGTGCGGCGATGCAACACAAACAACTTGGCCTCAGTGATGGCTGGCTGCGCTCGATTCGCGATCTGTATTACGAGCAGCGCGATACGCTCAGACGGATAGATACTAAGGAAGCTCAGCTGGACCTGATGTGCGAGTTGAATGTGAAGCGTCAGGTAGCGAATGTCAGTCATACCAGTATTGTGCAGAATGCCTGGCATCGCGGGCAGCCCCTGGGCGTGCATGGCTTTATCTATGGCCTCAAGGATGGGCATCTGAAAGACCTGGAAGTGTCGGTTGATAACGCCGAGCAGATCCCCGAGCAGTATCGACTGAGCCCCCCTTGAACCCGCAGGCACGTTCCTGGGCCATGGCCGGACTGGTCGTCTGCACCCTGGCCTGGGCCGGCAATGCGCTGATAGCCCGGGCCAGCGCAGGCATGCTGCCGCCGGTGGGGCTGTCGTTCTGGCGCTGGTTCACTGCACTGTGCCTGGTATTGCCTTTCACCGCCCGCGGTCTATGGCGTTACCGCGAGGTACTGCTTGCGCACTGGAAGCGGATTGTCGTGCTGGCAGCTGCCGCTATCACCAGTTACAACACCCTGTTGTATCTGGCGGCGCAGAGCACCACGGCGATCAATATCACCCTGGTGAATACCGGCCTGCCGGTATCGGCGTTTATCTGGACGCTGATTCTTCTGCACCAGCTACCCACGCGCGCCACACTGCTGGGAACCCTGCTGTCGTTTATTGGCCTGCTGGTCATTCTCACCACCGGCGATCCGTCTCGCCTGCTGGCCCTGGAGTTCAACCGCGGGGATTTGATCATGGTGATAGCGGTACTCACGTGGGGTCTTTATTCGGTATTGCTCCGGCGTTGGCCGATGCCTCTGCCCGGCTTGATTCAACTGGCTGCCATGTTGCTATGCGGTGTGCCGCTGCTCTTGCCATTTTACCTGTGGGAGTACAGTCAGCTGGGCGGTATGCCGTTGACCTGGCATGCCGCCGGCGCGATTGCCTATACCGCCGTGATAGCCTCGCTGGTTGCCTACCTGGCCTGGAACAATGGCGTGAAGGTGCTCGGTCCGGCTACCGCTTCGCTATTCAGCTATTTGATGCCGGTGTTTGCGGCGCTGCTCAGCGTTGCGCTGTTGGGCGAGTCGCTGCATTGGTATCACGTCGTCGGCGGCGCGTTGACCTTTCTGGGATTGCTGCTGGCTACCTGGGAAGGGCGTCGTTCGTGATGCGCTTATGCGTCATTCCCGGCGATGGCATTGGCCCGGAAGTCGTGCCGGTGGCGGTGTCGGTATTGGAGCGGTTGCTGCCCGACCTGCAGGTTATCGAGGCCGAGGCCGGCTGGGAGTATTTCAAGCGTCACGGTCAGTCGGTTCCGGAGTCCACCTTGCAAACCATGCGCGACTGTGGCGCCGGCCTGTTTGGCGCTGTGTCGTCGCCTCTGCAGGCCGTCGAAGGTTACCGCAGTGCGATATTGACCTTGCGTCAGCAACTGGCGTTGGCCGTCAACCTGCGGCCGGTACGCAGTTGGCCCGGCCTCTCGGACAAGCTCGGAGTGGACCTGCTGATCCTTCGCGAGAACAGCGAAGGACTCTACGTTGGCAAGGAATATATGGCGAGCGCAGACCTTGCGATCGCCGAACGCCACATCAGCCGTCAAGCCAGCGAGCACATCGCCCAGCGCGCCAGCGATATTGCCAGGTTGCGCGGCAGCCGGCGTATTACCCTGGTGCACAAGGCTAACGTGCTGCCGCTCACCTGCGGCTTATTCCGCGACAGTTGCCGCAAGGTGCTTGAAGCCAATGGACTCTCCGCCCTGGTCGACGAACGTTTAGTGGATGTAGCGGCCCTGCAGCTGGTCGAGCGGCCCGAGGATTTCGATCTGATTGTCACCACAAATCTGTTTGGCGACGTGCTGTCGGATCTGGCCAGTCATTGGGGTGGCGGCTTGGGTCTGGCACCTTCGCTGAACTGGGGGCAGGGCATTGCCTTGGCCGAACCGGTGCATGGCAGCGCGCCGGATATCGCCGGCAGCGGCCGGGCGAATCCGCTGGCCGCAGTACTCAGCGCAGGCCTGCTGTTGCGTTATCATTGGCGACGGATTGAGCAGGCAGACCGGCTCGACCAGGCGGTAGCGAGTGTATTGCAAGAGGTCGGCAAGGCCGACTGGGGCGAGCAGACCACCCGGCGGTTCGAACAGGAGTTGCTGGCGCGGCTTTAGCTGATAAAAGCGACCCATAAAAAAAGGCCTAGCTGAAGCTAAGCCTTTGAAAAGGTTGGTGGCTACACCTGGACTTGAACCAGGGACCCCAGCATTATGAATGCTGTGCTCTAACCAACTGAGCTATGTAGCCATCCGAGGCTGCGCATTATTCAGTTGCGCGGGTTGAAAGTCAAGCGCTCCAGGCGTTTTATTTGCGTTTCTAATCAATCGGTTAACTTTGCAAGCGCAGCAGTATGAGAGTGGCGGCACGCGCGGGTAGCGCCTAGTCGCTGCCCAGCTCCAGTTGGGTGAACACCTGGCCGTCTTGTGCTTGAGCCTCGGTGCCTACGTCCAATAGATAGACGCGGGAGGCCTCCAGGCCAGCGTTGTCGACCAGGTAGGCCTTGATTGCGTCATTGCGCTGCTGGGCCAGTCTGCGCAGGATGGCGGTGTTCTGGCCCCATTGCGCGGTGATCGCCTGGCGCAGATGGTTTTCGCGCTCTTCAGCTGACAAGGCCTGCCAGGCGTCGGGAATCGCCTGCTTGAGTCGGGCCTGGTAGATGGCTTCGAGCATGTCACTTTTGTGTTTATCGGCCACAATGATGCGGCTGGCGTCCTCGGGTACTTGTTCGCCGCGCTCCTGGAGTTGACGCAGCCAACGCTGCTGGAATTCGCGCTCCAGGCGCTGTTCGCCTAACAGCGGGCCATCCTCGGCGGGGGCGCTCATACCTTCGACCTCGAGCAGCAAGCCGGGGCGGTCACGCAAGGCGATAGCAAGTGTGTCCAGTGCCTGCCGTGCCTGGTCATCCAGTTCGGCGCTGCCGGGCTGAAAGCCGACCTGGCTGAGATCGGTGTCGCCGCTACCACTGACCAGGCTGGCCAGCAATTTGAAGGGCGCTTGTACCGCACGCTGCATCAGGTTGCCCAGGGCTTGCCAGATAATCGGTACGACGCTGAATTCCGGGTTATTCAGGTCGCCGCTGATCGGCAGCTCGATATCGATGTTACCACGCGAATCCTTGAGCAGCGCGACGGCCAGGCGCACCGGCAGATCAATGGCGTCGGGGCTGTCGACCTGCTCACCGAGTTGCAGGTCTTCAAGCAGTAGTTTGTTCTCGGCACTGAGCAGGCCTTGCTCGATGCGGTAGTGCAGGTCCAGATTCAGGCGTCCCTTGCGGATCTGGTAGCCGGCGAACTTGCTGGAGTAGGGCGTCAGGGTAGTAAGTTCGACGTTGCGAAAACGGGTAGTGATGTCCAGGCTGTTTAGCGGATCGAACGGCGTGACGCTGCCCTGGATGGTGACCGGCGCGTAGCGGTCGACGTTACCGGTAATATCGACCTTGGCCGGCTGGGTGCTTTGATTATCCAGCGTCCCTATCTGGCCGCTGAGCTGCTCGATAGCGGTGTCAAAGGGCGGGCTGAGGCTGAAGTCGGCGAAGTTGGCCGAACCATCCTCGATCTGAATGCTGCCGATGCGCAAGGCCAGTGCTTCGGCGCCGCTCTCTGGGTCCTGCAAGTCGGGCTGATCGATCAGCAACTCGGAGATATTGGTGCTCAGATCCTGGTTGATGATGAAGCGCCCGTAGGGTTGTTGCAGGGTCGCGCGTTCTATAGCCAGCCTAGGGCCTGAATAGTCGATGCCGGACAGTTGCAGGGCTTCCCATTTGAGCAGGTCGCGATGGTCTACCGTATCCAGGACATGCAGCTGATTCAGCGTCGCGGTCCCGGTTACATTCAGGTCCAGAGGCTCGACGGCGGCCAGGGTTACCTCCAGCGCACTGTTCACACGGCCGCTGCGCAGTTCAGCCCGGAAGAAGGGGGCCAGGTAA
Organism: Halopseudomonas sp.; assembly: GCA_046496585.1. GTDB lineage: Bacteria > Pseudomonadota > Gammaproteobacteria > Pseudomonadales > Pseudomonadaceae > Halopseudomonas. The sequence continues at coordinate 208 of JAWOGT010000279.1, read as the reverse complement.
GCCTGGGCCAGACGCAGGTCAAGGTCTTGCGTTGTGAGGTTCAGACGTGCGTTCGCCGGATTGATCTGCGCCTGACCTGTGGCGCTGAGCTGGCCGCGTTGGCCGACGCCGGTGTGCAGCTGCAGATTGAAGGGGGTTTCGCCCTGGCTGTCGAACTGACTGAGGGTCAGCTCCAGCGGACCCACGGCCAGCTCTACGTCGGTTTCCG
>JAWOGT010000056.1:0-19187 GCA_046496585.1 Halopseudomonas sp. | reverse complement strand
CGTAGACAACGCTGCATTGGTCGCGGCCAAGCGCGCCGAGATAGAGAAGAAAAGTCCTGGCCTGTTCTCGCCCCAGCGCTGCATCTCGGCGCGCTTGGCCGCGACCAATGCAGCGTTGTCTACGCCGTCGAGCTTGTCGGTGCGCTCGCCGGTGCGGCGTGCACCCTTGCCTTCGGCAAGCAGCTGCTCGGCATAGGCAATACCGGCCGCGGTCAGATCGCCGTCGACCAGTTCATCGATCACACCCAGCGCATGGGCTTCGCTGGCGCTGATCGGGTTGCCACTGACGATCATATCCAGGGCTTTCTCTACACCGACCAGCCGCGGTAGACGCTGGGTCCCCCCGGCGCCCGGCAACAGCCCGAGCTTCACTTCCGGCAGGCCGACCTTGGCGCTTTTCAGCGCGATACGGTAATGACAGCTGACGGCGACTTCCAGACCACCGCCCAGCGCGGTGCCATGCATCACCGCGACGCTCGGCTTGCTGCCAGCTTCGATGCCGCTGACCACCTCGGGCAGGCCCGGTGCTTGTGGCGGCTTGCCAAATTCCTTGATGTCGGCGCCGGCGATAAAGGTCGAACCCTCGCAGACCAGCACGATGGCCTTGACCTGCGGATCGGCTTCGGCAGCCCTGAAGCTGTCCTGAAGGCCTTCACGCACGGCAATGCCCAGCGCGTTGACAGGTGGATTATTGACTCTGACGACCGCAATGGCGCCCTGTCTTTCCAGTGTGACCACGTCCGACATGCTCAATCTCCGAGTGGTGGCGCCTTTGAAAAAACCGCTGGCTGCGTATCGAAACCGCGTCTTGATATCGACAGCGGCCAGGCAGCGGCTTGTGCAAATGCGCCTGATTCAAAAGGTGTTTCGCTATGCGAAATAATGAAACTGTATTCCGCTAGGTAAAATACAAAAAAACACAGCCCTTGTCGATGTCCGTGTTTTAGCGAAATGTATACAGATTAGCCAAGATGATGGTGGGCCCCCACTGGGCGAGGGCAGCGGCAAGCTTCAAGCCGCAAGCTACACTCTGCAAGCGGTTAGAGGGTTAGCGATCGTGAGCCCATCGCGGCACGCTGTTAAGCCGGGCCGCAAACCAGTATTCACTCCGGACAACTTGTCGCTTGCCGCTTAACGCTTGCCGCTGACGCCAACGGCGTCCTAAACCCCGAGGCGTTCAATATCACGGGCGAGCATGGCCAGTTGGTGGGCCAGCTGATTCTTGACCTTCTCCTCCGACACCAGATACGACGGCGCGCCGCAGGTCAGTGCCATGATGGTGCCGTCCTGCAGGAACAGCGGGACGCCGGCGGCATTCACATTGCGGTCCCAGTTGCCGAGGGACAGGCAGAAGCCGTGCTTGCGGTAATCGTCGAAGCTGTCCATCAGCTGCGCATGCAGCTCGGGCCAATTGTCCGGGTTGCGGGCGGCGAGGGCGGCCAGCACGTGGCTGCGCTCCTCGTCCTTCATCGCCGCCAGATAGGCGCGGCCCGCAGCGGTGGTGGCCAGCGGCAGGCGTACGCCGACATCCATGCGCAACGAAGTGGCTTCGGCTGGGCGGCAGTTTTCGACATAGATCATCGACAGCCGGTCGCGGCAGGTCAGGCCTACGGAGGTATTGGTTGAGCGAGCAAACTCGTCCATATAGGGCTTGGCCAGTTGGCGCACGCGCAGATTCGACACGTAGGCGTAGCCCAGCGCCAGCACGCCGGAATCCAGTTGGTACTTTTCCAGTTGCGGCGAGTAGGCCAGGTAACCCAGCTTGGTCAGGGTATAGGTCATGCGCGAGACTGTCGGCTTGGGCAGCCCGGTGATCCGGGCAATATCCTGGTTACCCATGACCACGGCGCCTTGGCTGAAAGCGCGCAGTACATCCAGCCCACGCGACAGCGCCTCGACAAATTTGCGGTCCTTGGCTACGGCGGGTTCCTTGAGTAATTCGAGATCGTCGTTCATGGGGAATCTTATTACCTTGTGATCTTGTCAGGCGAACAACAGGTCTTGCTTGGGAGCCAGCACCTCTCCGGCCTGTTGTTCGGCAGCAGTCTAGTATTGTTCTATCTATTAACGTTTTATGCAGGTTTCAAACCATAGCAGATATGGCTGTTCTGCATAGCGGTATGCAGACACTTTTGTCTGAATGATTGCACGTTGGTAAACGATAGAATAGCATCTTTTTGGTATTGTATTCCGCTGTGCAAAATAATGATTCGATAAGAGGTTTCCATGTCAACACCCGCTCATTCCATTGTCAGCACCCAGCTGGCGCAGTTGGGTCATACCAGCGTTGCTGATGTCCTGACCAAGGCGTGCCAGGACTACGGCGACAAGCCGGCCTTTTCCTGTGGCATGGATACCCTGTCTTTCACCGAGCTGAATACCCAAGCCGACGCCCTGGCACGCTACCTGCGCGGCCCGCTCGAATTGCACCCGGGGGATCGCATTGCTATCCAGTTGCCTAACCTGCTGCAGTACACCGTCAGTATCTTTGCTGCACTGAAGGCCGGGCTGGTCATCGTCAACACCAACCCGCAGTACACCTCCTTCGAGGCGCGTCATCAGTTTTCCGACTCCGGTGCGCGGGCACTGATCGTGCTCGACAAGCTGCTGCCCATGGTGCGCAAGATTCAGGCTGAGACGCAGCTGGAAAAGCTGATCGTGACCAGCATGGACGACATGACCCAGCCGCTGTTTGCGTCGGACGAGGCGGATGTGACGCGCTTTATGCTGGCTTTGCGCGATGGCGCACAGCTGCCCGCGGTCAGCCCGGAGCAGGGGCTGGATGATCTGGCGGTCCTGCAATACACCGGCGGTACCACGGGCGTGTCCAAGGGCGCGATGCTCAGTCACCGCAACATTCTCAGCAACGTGCTGCAGGCCGTCAGTGTGATCAAGCCGGGCGATGTGGCATACGGCAACGAAGTCCGTGTCTCGCCCTTGCCGCTGTACCATATCTTTGCGTTTACCGCGAACTGCATCGCCTCGGTATTTACCGGTTTTCATAGCATCCTGATCACCAATCCGCGGGATCTGGACGGCATGATTGGCGATCTGAAGCGCCATCGGATTACTCTGCTGACCGGGATCAATTCGCTGTTCGTGTCGCTGATGGCGCATCCTGATTTCGACAGCATTGATTTTTCACTGCTGAAGTGGGTCAATTCCGGCGGCGCACCGCTGAATACCGAGATTGCCCGGCGCTGGCTCGAGCGCACCGGCAGCGTGGTCCGTGAAGGGTACGGGCTGACGGAAACCTCGCCGGTGGTGGTCGCCTCCACCGCATTCACGCCGTACAAGGAAGGCTTTATCGGCCAGGCGGTGATCGATACTGAATTGAAGACGGTCGATGATGATGGCCGTGAAACGGCGCGCGGCGAGCCGGGTGAATTATTGATCCGCGGTCCGCAGGTGATGCAGGGCTATTGGCAGCGCCCCGAAGCCACCGCGGAAACCTTTGCCGATGGCTGGCTGAAAACCGGCGATGTCGGAGTGATCGACGCGGAAGGCTTTCTCAAGCTGGTCGATCGCAAGAAGGACATGATTCTGGTCTCCGGCTTCAATGTCTACCCCAATGAGGTCGAAGACGCGGTCATGTGCCACGCCGGTATTCGCGAATGCGTCGCCGTGGGCGTGCCGGACGAGAAGAAGGGCGAGTCGATCAAGCTGTATGTCAGCCTGCATGATCCCCAGCTGGATGAGGCGGCGATCATCGCCCACTGCCGCGAACATCTGACCGGGTACAAGGTGCCGAGCAGCGTGGAAATCCGCGATGACCTGCCCAAGTCCACGGTCGGCAAGCTGCTGCGCCGGGTCCTGCGTGACGAAGCGCGGGCGGCCTCATGAGCGGCCTGAGCATGGCCACACGCGATGGCATGGCCGAGATCACGCTGAACGATGGCAAGGTCAATGCCCTGTCGCAGGTGATGATCGACTATCTGCTGGCGGCGCTGGACCAGGCTGCCGCGGCGGACTGCGCGGTGTTGATCGTCGGCCGCAAAGGCATTTTCAGTGCCGGTTATGATCGCCAGCTGATCGATGCCGGCGGCCCGGCATGTGATGCCATGCGCGCTGCCGGTGATCGTTTGACGCTGGCGCTGCTGGATCATCCGGCGCCGGTGGTAATTGCCAGTACCGGTCATTGCATGGCCAAGGCGGCCTTCATGTTGTTGCTGGCCGATTACCGGTTGGGTGCTGCAGGCGCCTTTCGTACCGGGCTCAATGAAGTGGCGATCGGCATGAGCATGCCGCCGGCGGCGATGCAACTGGCCAAGGACCGGATTGCGCCACAGTGGTTGTCACGCTGTGCCTTGCAGGCGGAATCCCTGGATCCGGTGCAGGCGCTGCAGGCCGGCTTTCTCGATGAATTGGCGGCGCCCGAGCAATTGTTGGACAAGGCCCGAGCCCGGCTGGCGCGGTTGGCCGCCCTGGATCGCAAAGCCTACCGCGAGACCCGGCTGTTGATGAATGCCGGATTGCGTGAGCGGGTATTGCCGCTGTTGACCTTGCCACGGGTGAGCTAGGCTAGATCGCTGGCCGAGGTGGAACTCGGCCTTCCCGGGGTGTGGCCGGCGGATAGCGGCGGTATTCTCTTGGGGGTGTCGCGTGCCAGCTTGACATGGGTCAGGCTGCGGGGCGCTGATAGTGCGTTGGTCGAGACGCCGCTGGCCGAGGTGGAGCTCGGCCTTCCCAGGGGCGTGGCCGGCTAAAAGGGCCGGTTTCTTCCGGGAGTGTCGAGTGCCATCTCGACACAGGGCTCAGGCGGCGCAGGGCAAGGACTAGCCGCGCTGGTAGGTGCCGATCAGGCGGTTCATCGCCAGGCAATGCGGCTCGACTTTCGCCAGCAGTTCCCACAGCGTCAGCCCTTCGGGCAGGTTCAGCTCGCTGTCCAATGCCAGTATCCAGAAATAATACTGATGCTTGCCGTGGCCTTCGGGGGGCATCGGGCCGTTATATCCCGGCTTGCCGAAGCTGTTCTTGCCCTGGGTATGCTGATCACAGCCTTGCGCAATCGCGGTGACCGAGGCGGGAATGTTGTAATGCACCCAATGCACAAAACCGTAGCTGCCGTTTTTCGAGATCAGCGGTGCGTCCGGGTCATGGCAGATAACCGCATAGCTCTGGGTACCCTCAGGCGCGTTGGTCCAGCTCAACGCCGGGGAGACATCTTCGCCTTCGCCCGTATGCTTGCTGGGGATGGCCGCATGGTTGCCGAAGGCGCTGCTGCTCAGTTGCAGATCATTGCTGAATGCGAAACCCATAATATTCTCCTCGAAAAGGGTCCAGGTGAAATTCGCTTGCTGTCGGCCTCAGCGTATCAGGGCGCTGAGCAACCATAAACCCAGCAGGCACCAGATCACGCCGCCAATAATGCGTTTGCTCAGGAAGGCGCGAATCCCGGTGTAGATCAGAATCAACCCGAGCACCACAAAGACAATGGTGAAGACATTGCTGTCGACGCCGAGCGTGCGGGCAAAGCCATTGACGAAAGCCGAACTGGCGCCACTCAGCACCTCGAATATCCAGCCCAGACTGTCAACCAGCCAGCGGATCACGGTGCCTAAGGCTTCGCCCAGCCACTCAAAGGGATTGGAGTTCAGTTGCATTGATGCCTTCACTATGCCGGTGGATGATGTTGCGCACTTTAGCAGAAAACGGCGGCGAGCTTAATTCACCGGGGGCGGGAGTGGTGTCGGAACCCTTCGCGGCAGGGCCGCCGCGAAGGCCGTGCTGGTTAGACGCGCTCAATCACTGCCGCTACACCTTGACCCAGGCCAATACACAGGCTGACCAGAGCGTAGCGCTGGCCGGTGCGCTCGAGCTGGCGCAGTGCGGTCAGCGTCAGGCGGGCACCGGAGGCACCCAGCGGGTGGCCGATCGCGATGGCGCCGCCGTTGGGGTTCAGGCGTGGATCGTCGAAGGCAATGCCCAGTTGCTTGGCACAGCCGAGGACCTGGACGGCAAAGGCTTCGTTGATCTCGATCACGTCCATGTCGTCCAGACTCAGGCCGGCACGGCTCAACGCCTTCTTGCAGGCTTCCACCGGCCCCAGTCCCATGACCCGCGGGGCGACACCGGCCACTGCGCCGGCGAGAATTTTCGCCCGTGGCTTGATGGCGTATTTCTCGCCGATGGCGGCAGAGCCGATCAGCAGCGCCGCGGCACCGTCATTCACGCCCGAGGCGTTGCCGGCCGTGACCACGCCATCCTTGAACAGCGGACGCAGACCGGAGAGCACCTCCAGCGTGCTGTCGGCGCGCGGATGCTCATCCTGGTCGACCAGCTTGGCCGGCTTCTTGCGGCCCTGGGAGACTTCGATCGGGTGGATTTCCTCGGCAAAGAAGCCCTCGGCACGCGCCGCTGCATACAGCGCCTGGCTGCGCGCGGCGTAGGTGTCGGCCTGTTCGCGGGTGATGCCCAGCTCGGCGGCGACGTTATCGGCGGTTTGCGGCATGCTGTCGTCGCCGTATTCAGCCTCCACCCTGGGATTGGGGAAGCGCGCGCCAATGGTGCTGTCGAAGGCACGGAAGTCGCGCGAGTAGGCGCTTTCGCTCTTGGCAATCACAAAGGGTGCGCGGCTCATGCTTTCGGCGCCGCCAGCGACAAACAGCTCGCCTTCGCCGGTCTTCACCGCGCGCGCCGCATCCAGAATTGCCGCCAGGCCGGAGCCGCACAGGCGGTTGAGGGTCACACCGGCCACTTCCTGGGGCAGGCCAGAGAGCAAACCGGCATGCCGGGCGATATTGCGCGCGTCTTCGCCGGCCTGGTTGGTGCAGCCCATGATCACATCTTCGTAATCCTGACCGGCAAAACCGTTGCGCGCGACCAGCGCACGCATCACCTCGGCCAGCAGGTCATCGGGACGCACGCTGGCCAGCGCGCCAGCATGGCGGCCGAAGGGTGAGCGCAAACCATCATAGATATAGGCAGTCATTCAATTTACTCCTGGATGTCGGGTGTGGTCAGCGGCAGGTCGAGCTGTACGCGACGCCGCAGCCAGGGGCTGGGACGATAGCGCGGCTCACCGGACACGGCCTGCAGGTTGTTCAACACGCTGAGAATATTGCACTTCTTGTAGTGTTCGCCGAAGGCCAGCGGGCCTTTGGGGTAACCCAGCGCCAGTTGCACGGCGCGGTCGAGGGTTTCCGGCGTGGCAATGCCCTTCTGCGCGATTTCACAGCCCAGGTTGACCACGCTGGCGATCAGCCGCTGAATGATAAAGCCGGGTGAGTCATTAATAACCTCCACCGGCACGCCATCGGCGCCCAGAGCCTGGCGCGCCTGGGCCACGCTGTCGGCGCTGCTGGCTGGGTTGCGCATCAGTACGCGGCGCTTGTCCCAGTTGGCGAAGCAGTCGATCGCCACCGTGCGCTCGGCCGGCAGGGCCTGGCGTGCCAGGGCGTTGGTGCAATCTTCACCCAATGGCGCGACCAGACAGATAGCCTCGCGGCTGGGCTGGTTGCTGTCCTCCAGGGTCGCGCCAGCGGCAGCCAGGGCGGCGGACACGTTGCTGCGCACTACATCGTCATGCGAGTCCAGCCAGAACGGCCGGTTGACGATTACCGTGTCCGGCTCGGCTTCGGGCGGCTCGATCTTCTGGCCATCCTCATAACGATAGAAACCCTGCCCGGTCTTGCGCCCCAGCAGGCCGGCCGCGACCCGCTGCGCAGCGATATAGGACGGGGTATAGCGCGGGTCGTGATAGAACTGCTCGTAGACCGACTCCATCACCGCATGCGAGACGTCCAGGCCGGTCAGGTCGAACAGCTCGAACGGCCCCATGCGAAAGCCCGGGCCATCGCGCAGAATACGGTCGATCTGCTGCGGCGTCGCCACCCCCTCGCTGAGAATGCGCAGCGCTTCGGTACCGAAGGCGCGTCCGGCATGATTGACCAGAAAGCCGGGGGTATCCGGGGTAATTGCCGGGAAGTGCCCGGCGTTTTCGGCCAGCGCGACCAGACCCTGAACATAGCGTTCATCCGTGCGCTCACCGCGCACCACTTCGACAATCTTCATCACCGGCACGGGATTGAAGAAGTGAAACCCGGCAACCCGTTCTGGCCGCTTGCAGCTGCTGGCAATGCGCGTGACCGACAGCGACGAGGTATTGGTCGCCAGTACGCAGTCGTCGCGGACAATGGCTTCCAGCTGGTCGAACAGCTTCTGCTTGACCTCCAGCCGCTCGACGATGGCTTCAATCACCAGATCGCAGTCCTTCAGCGCGTCCAGTTCGGCAGCCGGCTGCATGCGCGCCATGGTCGCTTCGAAGTCCGCTTCGCCAAGCTTGCCCTTGGCCACCGAGCGCTGCAGCAGGCTGCGGTTGAAGCTGATGGCATCGTCAATCGCCTCGGCGCGGGTATCGTAAAGCAGGACTTGCTGGCCGCTGCTGGCAAATAACTGAGCGATACCGCGGCCCATGGCTCCGGCGCCGATCACGCCAATTCGGTTGAACATGCAATGACTCCTTATTCACCCTGTCAATTCCGCATGGCGGAATAGAATTTCGTTTAAGATGGTGCGAGATTAAGTCCTGCCGGGGATCAGTGCAAGTTCGCTGGTGTGGCTCAGGCTGAAGCTCATCAGGCCCGGGCTGGCCTGTGACATACTTGCGCTATCTCCGGATTTGATAAAAATGAGTGTAGTAAATAAGGGTGGGTATCCGTGAATAAAGACCAACAGCAAGCCGTTGAACGCTCCGTGACCGGTTTCTTTCAGGATCTGGGCTGTGAGCTGCTGGAATACTCCGAAGGGCGGGCCGTGGTCGGGATAACCCTGGCGCCACGGCACATGAACAACGCCGGCAACCTGCACGGTGGCGTGACTGCGAGTCTGCTGGATATCGCCATGGGCTTGTGCGGTACCTGGGCGCCGACTGCCGAAGAGCGCCGGGTGGCCATTACCCTGTCGATGAATGTGAATTTTTCGGCAACGGCCCAGGTCGGCACTCAGGTGCGCGCAGTGGCGACTTGCCGCAGTGCCGGACACAAGATCTTCATGGCTGCCTGCGATCTGCTGGATGAAGACGGCAAGCTGATCGGCTTTGGCGAAGGTGTGCTGAAAAAGGGTGCTTACCGCAAGGACCTGCCGTGAGTCAGCGCGCATGACACTGGCGCTGCTACCGCTTGGGGTGGGCCTGGAGCTGACGGCACTGCTGCTGCAGTTGCCCTGGCTCAGCTGGTTGGCGGCGGCGATCTTTCTGCTGTATTTCCTGCTGCATTTTCGCCGCCTGAATCGCTACCCGCAATGGCTGGGCATTATCACGCTGGCGGTTCTGATTGCCGCTGCGCTGAATGCGCGCACCGATGCCAGCCTGTGGCCAAAGCTCGCCGCCTCTGCCGCCTATTACACCAGCTTCCTCGCCGCGCTCGGCTTGATGCAGCTGCTGGCCAAGCGGCTGCCGCAGCTTAGCGAACTGCATAAAGCCTTGCTGTCGGGCTCCAAGGTAGTGCTGTATCCGCGCTATGTCCTGACCGCCGGCAGCATCGGCTCGATTCTCAACTTCGGCATGATGAACCTGCTCTGCGGTACGCTCACTACCCACCTGAAACGCTACCCGCTGACCGATGACCAGCGCCGCGAAGGCCTGCGCAGTGTGATGGTCACCACCTTGCGCGGCTTTGCGCTGGTACCCTTGCTGGCGCCGACCAGCGTGACCATCGCGATCATCTCCCGAGAAATGCCCGAATTGTCCTGGAGCGCAATGGTGCCCTACGGCATTATCGCGGCGGTAATGATGATTCTGGTCGGCTGGCGCCGTGAAACCCGCGGCCTGCTGGCGCTACGCGACAATATCGGCGACAGCACCAAGGCCAAAGGGATGATCGGCTTGCTGGTCGGCAGTCTGCTCGGCTTGCTGGCCATCGGCGCCCTGGCATCCGTGACGGTACTGACCGCATCGCAATCGGCGATGGTGCTGGTGCCGGTCGGGGTGATCGGTTATCTGCTGTGGCGCGACCGCTCGCCCAGGGTTGCGCTGGCGGAGGTTGCCGAGAACATGGGCAGCATGCACAACGAAATGTTTATCTTCGGTTGCGCGGCGCTGCTCGGTGGCGCACTGGGCGCGATTGCGCCGCTGGAAGAGATTGCCGCCTGGCTGGCGGCCGAGCCCAAGTACAATCTGCTGCTGGCAGTGGCCAGTCTGTTCAGCACCATCACCCTGGCTGTGATCGGGGTGGCACCGATCGTCTCGCTGTCGTTGATCGCCGGTCTGCTGGCGCAACTGGCGGTGCTCGGCGTACCCATCATGACCCCGGCGGTGGGGCTGATGTGTGGCTTTTCCCTGGCGATGATCTGCTCGCCCTTTGGCCCCTCGACCTTGATTCTGGCGCGCTACAGCGGCGAGACGCCGTTCCGGGTGGCGTTTGGCTGGAATGGCCGGTTTGTGATGAGCGTGATGCCGTTGTTGTTGCTGCTGTTGTTTGGGACTTATTGGTGGCATAGCTGACAGCTTCAAGCGCTTTGTCTGTGCTTATAGTTAGGCCTCAGTGAGCCGAGCGGCAGCCCTGTCCAGGACACGCCGTAAACCCATCCCTGGGGGCTTGGCTATGCCCGTCCTGGGCATAGACAGTCCTGGACAGGGCTGCCGCTCGGCTCACAGTTTGCTACGTTTGCTGCCTGTAAACTGGCCGGGGTTTGGTGTAGTTTGCGTGCGATCCAGTGAGGGCATGTTGAGCCAGCACAGATATACCCGGCGTCGGTCAGCAGTCCCGCTTTGCTGTACCGTCGGTGCCCATGGATGGGCAACGCCGAGCGCCCATGGATGGGACAGCGTGTCAGCAAAGCGGGACTGCTGATCGGCGTCCCACTCAGGCTCAGTGCTCAACATGCTCCAACGCATTCCCTCCAACAGGCCGCTACATGCCCGAGCTACCCGAAGTAGAAACCACCCGCCGCGGCATCGCCCCGCACCTCGAAGGCCACAAGGTGACCCGGCTGATTGTGCGCGACAGTCGTCTGCGCTGGCCGATTCCCGAGGACCTGGCGATCCAGATTGAAGATCAGACCTTCAGCCAGATCCGCCGCCGGGCCAAATACCTGTTGATGGATATTGGTGGTGGCAGTCTGATCAGCCATCTGGGCATGTCCGGCAACTTGCGTCTGGTACCGATTGGCAGTCCGGTGGCCAAGCACGAGCATGTCGATATCGAACTGGATTCGGGCATGGCGCTGCGCTATACCGACCCGCGGCGTTTTGGTGCCATGCTCTGGATCAAGGCTGGCGAAACTCATCCGCTGTTGTCCCGGCTGGGGCCGGAGCCGCTATCGGAGTTGTTTGATGGCGAGCGCCTCTATGACTGTTCACGCGGCAAATCCATCGCGGTCAAACCCTTCATCATGGATAACGCCGTGGTGGTCGGGGTGGGCAACATCTACGCCAGCGAAGCGCTGTTTGCCGCCGGCATCGACCCGCGCCGCGAAGCCGGGCGCATCAGTCGGGCGCGTTATCAACTCTTGGCGCAAGAGATCAAGCGCATCCTCGCCCATGCCATCGAGCGGGGCGGCACGACGTTGCGCGACTTTACCGGTGGTGATGGGCAGCCGGGGTATTTTCAGCAGGAGCTGTTTGTCTACGGCCGCGCTGGTCAGCCCTGCAAGGTCTGCGGCACGGAACTGTCAGAGTGTCGGCTCGGCCAGCGCAGCTCGGTATTTTGCCGTCGTTGTCAGCATTGACGCGGGCGAATCCACGACCTGCTTGGCATTTTTTGCGTAGCGGATTCCGCAACGAGCGGAATGTGCCTACAATGGACCCCGAAGGCTGCCCCGGATGGGCGTCTCACCAAGAATAATGCCTTAAGGCAACTATCAGGGATTCTACTATGCGCCTGCTACGTCATATTACCGCTCTTATGGTTGGCCTGCTGTTCAGTGCCAGCGTTCTGGCCCAACAAAATTCGCATTCTCCTTACCAGGAGCACGTCGAGAACCCCGGCATGTTTGCCATGCTCGGTGACCTGGTGATCGCCCGGCCGTTGCTGCTGGGCGTGACCGCGATTGGTGCGGCCGCCTTTGTCGTCAGCCTGCCATTTACGCTGCTCGGCGGTAACGTGACGGAAGCCGGTCAGGAACTGGTTTTGCGTCCGGGCACCGAGACCTTTGCCCGCTGCCTGGGCTGCACCAAGAGCGGTTATGGTAGTCGTGCCCAGGATGAAAACCGCTAATCCGGTTTTCGTTCGATATGAGTTCAGGCCGCTGATCGTCACGTTGGTGGCCGGCGGCCTCTTTCTAGAGTCGTCAGGCTGATGCGCGTATTGCTCAAACCATGGTGGGTGCCCGCTGTTCTGCTGGTGCTGGCCCTGCTGTTCTTCTGGAAATCCGAGCTGGCCACCCTGGCGGCGGGCATCGCCCTGTTTATGCTCGGGATGTTCCATCTGGAGGATGGCTTTCGTGCCTTCACCGGCGGTGCACTGGAGCGTTGGCTGTCCAGAAGTACCGACCGCCTGTGGAAAAGCCTGCTGTTCGGCATTACCAGCACCGCGCTGGTGCAATCCAGCTCGCTGGTCACCTTGCTCAGTATCGCCTTTCTCAGTGCGGAAATGATCAGCCTGGCGGCAGGCATTGGTATTGTCTTTGGCGCCAACCTGGGGACGACCACCGGTGCCTGGCTGATTGCGCTGGTGGGCCTGAAGGTGGATCTGGCCGTGGTGGCCATGCCCTTGCTGGTCTTCGGTGTGCTACTCGGTCGGCGTTCGCAAAGCCTGTGGAAAGGCCTGGGTCAGGTACTGCTCGGAATCGGTCTGCTGTTTCTCGGCATCGATCTGATGAAGGACGGCTTTGCCAGCTTCGAGGGCTTGCTGGCCCTGGATGGCTTTGCCGTGCAGGGCTGGGCAGGGGTGCTGCTGTATGCGCTGGTGGGTCTGGTTGCGACCATTCTCATGCAGTCCAGCCATGCGGCCATGATGCTCACCCTGGCGGCTCTGGCCAGCGGGCAACTCGCCTATGGCAATGCGCTGGCGATGGCCATCGGCGCCAACCTGGGCACCACCGTCACCGCCTTGCTGGCGGCGCTGGGCAGCAACAATGCCGGGCGCCGCCTGGCGGCCGCGCATATCCTGTTCAACATGGTCACGGCGCTGGTCGCCCTGGCGCTGCTGCCCAGCCTGGCCCGCACGGTGGACTGGCTGGCCGATGGGCTGGGTATTGCAGCAGATTCCTACACGCTCAAGCTGGCGCTGTTCCATACCCTGTTCAACGTGCTGGGGCTGCTGATCATGCTGCCCTGGATTCCGTTGATGGTGACCTGGTTGACGCGCTGGCTGCCTGATGTGACGCCAGTGGGTAGCCCCGAGGCCAGTGATGCCGCGCTGAGTGAGCAGCCGCGCATGCGCGCACAGTTTCTTAACGCCTCGGCGCTGTTGCACGCCGATACGGCGCTCAAGGTGCTGGGTCAGGAAGTGGACAATCTCGCCGCATTGAGCCGCCAGGTGATTGCCGCCGCGCTGTATCTGCCGCAGGGTGATCTGAGCGACCTGTCACATGAGCAACTGCACAAGGTGGTCTTGCGCGTGGTGCCGGCGGATCAGCGCGAGGACGCCGATGCGCTCTATGAACGGCACGTCAAGGGTGTATACGCGGATATTATCGACTTTATCAGTCAGCTGGATGTGTCCTTGCTGCCGGCCCAGCAGCAGCAGTTGATGGATTACAACACCGCGGCCCGTGAGCTGATCGAGGCGGTAAAAGCGGCCAAGCATCTGCAATCCAACCTGCGCAAACAGATCGACAGCCGTCAGCCGGCTATCCATGAAGCCTATGACCTGTTGCGTGAGCAAGGTGGTCAGGCACTGGTGGATATGGGCCGATTAACCAACCTGCAGGGCGACATGGGCGCGCGGCGCGAGCTGTTCAACGCCTATCAGGAGCAGGAAAAGCTGTTTGCCGATCACTTCCAGCAGACCGTGCAGACGCGCCTGCGTAACCGGGAGCTGGATGGCTGGCAGGCGACCTCGATGCTCAATGACCTGCATTATTTGCTGCGCATCCGTCGCCACCTGTACCGCGCGCATGCCGAAGTGCAGGAGCTGAATGGGCAGATTGCGAGCGCGTTGGCCAATGCGGGCAGCGAAGCGTCGCTCAGTCTGCCATGACCTCAGGCGCGGGCGAGCGCTGTTGCGCTGGTTGCGCGGCGTGGCGTTTGACCGCAGCCTGACCCACACCGCGTGGGTCGCTGGCCGCCTGCAGGGCGCCAGTCTGTTTGTTCCAGTGCACCGCGTGCATATCGCCGTAATCCCGGCCCACCGGCTTGATGCTATGCCCCAGCGCTTCCAGCTCCGCCTGTAACTGCGGGTTGAAGACGCCGTCCTCGGTCTGAATATGATCGGGCAGGTACTGGTGATGAAAGCGCGGCCTGCTGACCCAGGTAGTGACGTCCTGACCTTGCATCGCTTCCAGCGCGCCGAGCAGCACCATGGTAATGATCCGGCTCCCGCCGGGCGTACCCAGAATGGCCAGCTGCTGGTCATTTTCCAGCATGGTCGGGGTCATGCTCGACAAGGGCCGCTTGCCGGGTGCAACGGCGTTCGCTTCGCTGCCGGCCAACTGGTAGGCGTTTTCGCCGCTGGGGTCAGTGGCAAAGTCGTCCATCTCGTTATTCAGCAGCACGCCGGTGCCGGGCACGGTGAAGGCGGCGCCGAACGGCAGGTTGATGCTCAGGGTGGCGGCCACGGCGTTGCCCTGGCGGTCGATCAGCGAAAAATGCGTAGTGTCGGTGCCCTCGTCAAAGGGCGCCGGCGCGCCGAGCTCAGTGCTCGGCGTGGCTTTGCGCGGGTCTATGCTGGCGGCCATCGCGTGCGCGTGCTCGGCGGACAGCAGTCTGGCGGTCGGCACCTCGACAAAATCGCTGTCGCCGAGCAGCATGCGCTCGCGGTAACTGCGGCGCATCAGCTCGACCAGCTGGTGGGTCCAGGCAGTTGAGCCCGGGGTGGCGCGCGGCAGCACTTCCAGCCCTTGCAGCACATTGGCCAGGGCAATGCCGCCGGCGGAGGGCAGCGGCGAGCTGATAACCTGCATGCCAAAGCTGCTGAACCGCACCGGTTGGCGTTCGACCACCCGGTACGCATCCAGGTCCGCCTGGGCCCAGACGCCGCCGTCTGCTTGTACGGCCTCCAGCAGCTGCTCGGCCACCGGCCCCTGATAGAAGCCCGCTCGCCCACGCGCGCCGAGAGCGCGCAGCGTCAGCGCCAATTCCGGCTGGCGAAGCAGCGTGCCCACGGCGGGGATCTCGCCATCGCGCAGGAACAGCCGCGTGGTTTCCGCATTGCCGCGCATGGCTTCCAGGCGAAAGCCGCCGAGCATGCGATAGCGTTCGGTCACGGCAAAGCCCTGCTCTGCGGCGTCGATGGCCGGCTGCAGGCTGCGCTGCAAAGCCAGATCGCCATACTGCTCGGCGAGCAGCACCAGGGCCGCTGGCAATCCGGGAATGCCCGCCGCCCGGGGTCCGTTCAGCGCGTGGTCGCGCTGAAATTCCCCCGCGGCATCCTGATAAAAATCGCGCCCCGCTGCCAATGGCGCGGTTTCCCGCGCGTCGAGAAAGCGGTATTCAGGACTGGCATCGGTGTGTTGGCGCAGCAGGAAGAAGCCGCCCCCACCGAGACCCGAGCTGTAGGGTTCCACCACGGCCAACGTGGCGGCGACGGCGACAGCGGCGTCGAAGGCATTGCCGCCCTGGTCCAGTATGCGGTGGCCGGCTGCGGTGGCGGCAGGGTGGGCGCTGGCCACCGCCTGTTGGCCGGGCGTCTGCGCCTGCAGCGTTGCCGCGAACAGCAGCAGACAGAGCAGCGGGACAAGGTAGAAGGGCTGGCGCAGGGTGGAACGCATTTGCCTAGTTGCCCGTCAGGATATGATATTTGGCCATCAGCTCTTCCCGGCTTTCCACATGATCCGGATCCAGCGGAATGCAGTCGACCGGGCACACCTGCTGGCATTGCGGCTCGTCGAAGTGGCCTACGCACTCGGTACAGAGGTTGGGGTCGATAACATAGATTTCTTCGCCCGCCGAGATGGCCCCATTCGGGCACTCGGGTTCGCAGACGTCGCAGTTGATGCAATCGTCGGTAATGATCAGCGACATGAAGCAATGACTCCCTGGGCGGTCGGCCCGGTTACTCGTGGTAGCGCTTGATCAGCGCGGTATTCACCAAGGGGTGCACGAATTTGGTGACATCCCCGTTGAGCGCGGCAATTTCCCGGACCAGCGAGGAAGAAATATAAGAATATTGCTCCGACGGGGTCAGAAACAGGCTTTCGACATCGGGAGCGAGCACGCGGTTCATATTCGCCAACTGAAATTCGTATTCAAAATCCGACACCGCACGCAAGCCACGCAGCACTATATTAGCATCGACTTTCTTGACGAAATGCGCCAGCAGCTCGGCAAAACCGACTACTTCGACATTCGGCAGGTGCCCCAGCACTTCGCGGGCCATGGCGACCCGCTCTTCCAGGGTAAAGGCCGGGTTCTTCTTGGTGCTGGCGGCGACGGCGACAATGACCTTGTCGAACAGCTTGGCGGCGCGCTCGACCAGATCCGTGTGGCCTTTGGTAATCGGATCGAAGGTGCCGGGATAGAGAACCGTATTCATTGCGCATGTTCCTGCAGCAGTGGGGATGGGCAGATGGTAGCTGAATGCCGCTCCGGGGCCAACCGGCTTGAGCCGCAGGGCCGCTACGCCAGGCGGCTGGCCAGGGCAGTGGCCAGCTTCGCCACCAGGCCGTAAATCGACAATTGCGGGTTGGCACCAATGCTGGTGGGAAACAGCGAGCCGTCGAGAATCGACAGGTTTTCCAGCTGGTGATGCTGGCCCTGACTGTTGGTGACGGCGCGTTTCGGGTCCTCGCCCATGGCGCAGCCACCCATCACGTGGGCACTGGCCAGGCGCGCGTCATAGCGGGCATAGCGCAGGGTGTTGACCTGCTCTTGAAAGTCCTTCCAGGTGCTGCTCAAGCGGCCGTGGCTGTGGGTGGGCATGACTGCGGTAGCGCCGGCGGCAAACTGAATCTCACCCATGGCCAGCCAGGCGCGCCGCGCGCCGTCCCAGATATAGTCATTCAGCGGGTAGTCGAGCACCGGATTACCATGGTCACGCAGCACTACTTCACCGCCGCGGCTGCGCTCGTCGAAACCGTCGCGCATCAAGGCGATCAGAATATTGCTTTGTGCCAATTTCTGCATGCGTTGGAAATGCGCCTGGCCATGGCCGCCGAGCAGTGCCGAGGTAATACTCGGCTGCATGGGCGGTACTTCCAGTTTGAAGCCAATCGGCCCGCGAGTACCGTTGTTCCATTGAAACTGGTCTGAATACACCGTCTGCGGCGCGCCGTAGAAACCATTGATGGTCTTGTCATATTGCGCCAGGGAAAAATTCACCGGGTGCAGAAAGGTGCGTTTGCCCAGCCGCGCATGCGGGTCGGGCGCCTCGGAGCGCATCAGTAGCGCCGGGCTGTTGATGGCGCCCCCGGCGAGAATCACATGGCGGCCACGCAGGTGCACGGTGCGGCCGTCGGCCCGGTTCAGTTGCTCGTTCATGCCGCGGCAGCGCACCCCGGTGACCCGCTCGCCGTCGAAAATCAGCTGTTCGGCCTTGAGCCGGTGAATCAGGATGGCGCCTTTCTCCAGTGCGGCGGGCAGGGTGGTCACCAGCATCGATTGTTTGGCATTGGTCGGGCAGCCGGTGCCGCAATAACCCAGATTCCAGCAACCCTTGACGTTGCGCGGGATGACTTGCCAGTGCCAGCCGAGTGCTTCGCAACCCTGGCGAATAACGTCATTGTTGGCGTTCGCCGGAGCGGCCCAGGGCGCCACGCCGAGCCGCTCTTCCATGCGCGCGAACCAGGGCGCCATGCTCTGCGAGTCCAGCCCCGTGACGCCATGCACCTGCTCCCAGTGGGCCAGCGTTTGATCGGGTGTGCGGAAACTGCTGGTCCAGTTCACCGTGGTGGTACCGCCCACGGTGCGGCCTTGCAGGATGCCGATGCCGCCATCCTGAGTGGCCCGCGCGGCGCCCTCCTGATAGAGCTCGGCGTAGGCCTTGGCTTCGTCATTGATGAAATCGCTGGAGGTCTTCAATGAGCCCTCCTCGATCAGCAGTACCTTGAGGCCGGCATTAGCCAGGATCTCGGCGCTGGTGCCGCCACCCGCGCCAGTGCCGACGATAATAACGTCGGCTTCAAAGGTGCGGTCGGTATCCAGTTCGCTGGCATCGATTACCTGCCAGCCTCGGGCAATACCTTGAAGAAACAGATCAGGAACGGGCATGTTGGGTCACCAGGGGCAAAAGGGGCGTTCAGATGGTCGGTGGGCCCGGGTAGCCTACGGCTTCCCAGGACACGGGCAGGGCGTACCAGGCCATCTGCAAGAGCTGGTTCAGGGCGCTATGACCCTGGCGCAGCATCTCCAGGCGGCTGTTGCGCCAACGCTCAAGAAAGGCCTGCACCTCGGCCTCGCTGGCATTATCCCAGCGGCCCCAGATGCCGGTCAGTGGGCCGCGGCTGATACCCATATTGAGCAGGCCGAACAGGTCGGTCAGTTGTTTTTGCACGGCCGGGGAAGTCCAGGCCAGGGTCGTGTCCAATTGCGCAACAGCGGCCTTCAGGTTGGTCTCGTTGCGCGCCGGATGCGGGCCGACCAGGGCCGAGATTACCGCGGTCAACATCGGAAGATCGCTGTCGCGCAGGACCTGATAGCCGCTGGCGGGAGCGTCGCTGCTGCAGCCCGACAGGGTCGCGGTAAAACCGGCGGTGGCCAGCACGGCACTGGCACCGAGGCCCAGCTTGAGCAGGCTGCGCCGGCTCAGAGGGGGTGAGGAAAGGGTCGACATGGGCTATGTCTCATGTTGTTTTTGACTATGACTCACTTATCGCTGCCAGCGCTGACGGGTATAAGCCGCGGCGCTGCTGGACAGCTCAGCGGATAAACAGTTTGTAGACCAGCTTAAGCATCAGCCCGCCATAAGGTGGATAGATTGGCTTGGCACCATTGAAGCGTTGCTTGATATACACCCCCTTGGCCTTGCTGAAGGTCAGAAAGCCCTCGTGGCCATGGTAATGACCCATGCCGGAGGGGCCAACGCCGCCGAACGGCAGGTCATCCTGGGCCACATGCAAGATGGTGTCGTTGATGCACATGCCCCCGGCATGGGTCTGCTCCATCAGCCTCTGCTGCTCGGCTTTATCGTAGCCGAAGTAATACAGGGCCA
>JAWOGT010000029.1:0-3232 GCA_046496585.1 Halopseudomonas sp. | reverse complement strand
TTTTGGCCAGCGCGGCAAAGGCTTCCACCTGCTCCAGCTTGGACACGTCCAGACGCATGGTCGCGGACTCGATGCTGGCATCCAGCGCCTTGACCTGATTCAGCGTTTCCTGCATGCCGGCCTCATCCACATCACCGAGCACCAGCTTCATGCCGCGCGCGGCGCAGCGCAGCGCCAACTTGCGGCCCAATCCACTGCCACCACCGGTGATAACCGCTACTTTGCCTTTAAGATTCTGCATTACCTGTTCTCCTGATTGGGCCTAGCACGTTGGCCGCGCAACAGCATGACGTCGCAACGGCGCACTGACCCTGATGTGAAAAAGGGGGATGATAAACGTGGCCAATAGAATGCCTATTGGCGCACCATCAAACCAGATCTATCATTTGCCGTGATCGGGCTTTATCAGTACCTGCCCCGCTGCGGCTGGTGATAAGCATGCTGCAGACGCCTTTCCTCACAGAACCCCTGCGCCGTTGCAGGGTCAATATATGTACGATCGTGAACTTAAAGCTTTTAGATGCATATCAGCCGCCAGACACGCGGCCCTGCCAGCGGTAAGCTCGTCGGCATGCCGATTATTGGTCTGAATAGTCAGCGCGTGCTGCAAGCCAACGGATTTAACGGAGTCAACTGATGCGCTGGATCGCTCTGCTTATTGCCAGCCTGATGACCATCGGCTGCGCCGCCCCGGCGCCAACGCCCCTGGCTGACAGTCAGGCGCGTGTGGAGCTGAGCACGCAACGGCCTGGCGACCGTATCAGCGCTTATCGGCTGGATGGCGAGCTGGTGCGCGGCTTGCGCTTCCCCGATCTGGATCCTGGCGCGCATAACCTGCAGGTACGCTTTCGCTACGAAGTACTCGGCTCGGCCGGCAGGGCCGGCCTGCTAGGCGAGCCGCAGTTCCGTACCTGCATTCTTGGCATCGACTATGCCGACTTCAGCGCCGCCAGCACTTACCGTTTTGTCGCTGACCGGCGCGGCATTCGCCCGGCGGGCTGGCTGGCAGCGGCAAGCAATCAGCGCCTGGCGCGCGCCAGCATTCTTCGTTGCGGGCCCGGCGTCTGACGGTTCAATCCCCCGCCTCACCTGATGCTGGCAGGTTAACGGCGTGCTCCAGGTGCGTCTGCGCATGCTACAATCCGCGCTTGCCCTGACTGGACTCGACACCCGGCCAGGAGTCTTCCGCTATTGAACCGGAGAACTACATGTCGATGATCAAACGTCCGCTGGCCGTAATGGCTGGCCTGTGCCTGTCTGTTGCTAGTGTTTTTGCCTCTGCCCCTGCCCTCGCCGAACAAGACGTGCTGCGCGTCTCGGCCATCCCGGATGAAGCCCCCACCGAACTACTGCGCAAGTTCGAGCCGCTGGGCGCCTATCTGGAACAGGAACTGGATATGAAAGTGAGCTTTCAGCCGGTGTCCGATTACGCCGGCGTCGTCGAAGCGCTGGGCTCCAAGCGGCTGGATCTGGCCTGGCTGGGCGGCTTTACCTTCGTCCAGGCACGCCTGCGCACCGGCGATGCTATTCCGCTGGTTCAGCGCGAGCAGGACGCGGTGTTCACCAGCACTTTTATTACTGCTGATCCCGAGATCCACGCGCACCAGGACCTGAAGGGCAAGAGCTTCGCCTTCGGCTCGGTATCCTCCACCTCTGGGCACTTGATGCCACGCTACTTTATGCAGCAGGACGGTCTGGACGTGGATAATGACCTCGGCCGCATTGGCTATTCCGGCGCGCACGACGCCACCGTCGCCTGGGTTGAGTCCGGCCGTGTGGATGCGGGCGTACTGAATGCCTCGGTCTGGGACAAACTGGTTGCCGATGGCAAGGTCGATACCGACAAGGTTCGCGTCTATACCACCACCCCGACTTACTTCGATTACAACTGGACGGTACGTGGCGACATGGACCCCGAACTGGTCGAGCGTATCAAGCAGGCGTTCCTCAAGCTGGATCCGGAAAACCCCGAGCACCAGGCGATCCTCGATCTGCAGCGCGCCAGCCGCTTTGTCGAGACCCAGCCGGAAAACTACCAGGGCATCGAAACAGCCGCACGCGCCGCCGGCCTGCTGTAACCCACCATGGGCATCCGACTCGACGGGGCGAGCCTGACTCACCCCGGTGGTTTTATCGCGCTGCAGCCACTCACCCTGACGATTCAGCCGGGTGAGCGGGTGGCGATTATCGGCTCTTCCGGGGCCGGCAAAACCACCCTGTTGCGCCTGCTTGCAACGGGCCTGCTGGCCAGCAGTGGCCGCGTGCACCTGCTGAATGCCGACCCTGCCCACTTGTCAGGCGGCGCCCTGCGGCGTCTGCGCACGCGCATTGGCCTGATCCATCAAAGCCCGCCGCTGCCACCCCGGCAACGGGTGATTACCGCGGTGCTGGCTGGCCAGCTCGGGCAATGGTCGCTGGCGCGCGCACTGCTATCGCTGTGCTATCCGCTGGACATCCCCGGTGCCCGCGCGGCGCTGCAGCCCCTGGATCTGGGCGAGAAACTCTATGCCCGCTGCGATCAACTGTCCGGCGGGCAACTGCAGCGGGTCGGCATTGCCCGCGTGTTGTACCAGGGCGCTGAGCTGTTGCTGGCCGATGAACCGGTATCGGCGATGGATCCGTTGCTGGCCGATCACACCCTGGCGCTGCTCAACCGGCTGGCGCAGGCGCATGGCAAGACGCTGGTTGCCAGCCTGCATGCGGTGGATCTGGCGTTGCGGCATTTCCCGCGGATCATTGGCCTGCGCAACGGCGTGGTGCTGTTCGACCGCGACGCCGCACAGGTAACCCCTGACGACCTGCGTGAGCTGTACAGTAATGACGGCCTGGCTGCAGCGCTGCCCGTGCAGCCCGCGCATTCATCACTGTCCTCGTCTACGCCGCCTTCCCCTCCGGCGTCTGCCCAGCCCGCGCGACGCTGCCGGTGACCGCGCTGCCGCGCAGCGACCCGCGCGACCCCGCCACCCTGCCCCGCGCGCTCTTTACCCTGCTGGCGCTGGTGCTATTGTGGCCCGGTCTGGTGCTCACCGAATTTCGCCCGGCCAGCCTGGTCGAGGCGCGCAATCTGGATACCTTCGGGCGCTTTCTGGCGGGATTCTGGCCGCCGGATGTGTCGCCCGAATTTATCGCGTTGCTCGGCAAGGCGACGCTGGAAACCCTGGCCATGGCCAGCGCCGGACTGGCGCTGGCGATCCCGCTGGCGATCCCGCTGAGCCTGCTGACCAGCCGCGCG
>JAWOGT010000018.1:0-2814 GCA_046496585.1 Halopseudomonas sp. | reverse complement strand
CGCGTTCGGGCTCGTTCGAAGCAACACTGGGAAGCGTTGAGTTCGTCGATGAAAGTGAAACGCCCCTCACCGAGCTCATCAATCAGCAGCACATGGCGCACCGAGGGCGTGTCGCCCAGCCAGTCGGGGACCTTCTTCTGGTACAGCCGCTGGCTGGTAACCAAAACCGCCGGCTCGCCGATGTCGACCCGCTGGCGGACCGGTTCCGGGCCGAAGGCGGGAAACAGCGGGGTAAATACGCAGCCATGCTTGAGGGTGCCGAGCATGGCCGCGTACAGGTCGGGAATGCGGTGGGCCAGGCCATAAACCCGCTCGCCGGGCTGTACCCCCAGATTCTGCACCAGGTTGGCAAAGCGGTTGGCGCGCTAGTTCAACCCCCGGTAGCTGATATCCACCGGGGCCTCGCTGTTGCGCGCCAGAAAGCGGATGGCGGTGCGCTCTGCCGCGTCCGTGTGCATGTGCTTGTCGAGGGCCTCGAAGGCGATATTGAGCTGGCCATTGCCCATTCCGGTCAGCTCCTGGCGGGCTTGGTCCCAGGAAAAATCGCGACAGAACTGTTCGTAATCCGGAAGATTTGCCGACATCTTGTGCCTTCCCTTTGGTGGCCGTGCGATGTTGTGGTGGCGGGACGCGCCGCTGACGGGCAACGAGTTTTTTAATGTTACTCAAGGCAAGAAACGAGCGATTGATAAAAATCAACTCATGCAGGGGTGTTGCTCTGGGAGTATGGGTTCAGTCCGCAACTGGCGGATGACGCCGGGCGTCGCTCGCAGTCAGGAGCCGGCGCGCCGGCCGAGCTGATTGCTGCCGGGTTGGCGCTGAAGAGCTGGGGTTGGGTGCCTTAACCTCTAGCGCGCGCTGGGCATGACTACCGGAGGTGCGCCCATGCGTCCACTGCAACTGAGCAAGGCTTTTACCCTGATGGAATCAGGACCTGTGGTCCTTGTGACAACCCATGATGGGGAGAAAGACAACATCATGACCATCTCCTGGACCATGGTGATGGATTTCACCCCGATATTTGCACTCACCACCGGGGAATGGAATCACTCCTTCGCGGCGCTGCGAAATAATCGGGAGTGCGTGATTGGCATTCCCACCGTCGACCTGTTGGATAAGGTGGTTGGCATAGGGACCTGCTCTGGGGCAGACACAGACCAGTTTGCCAAATTCAGGCTCACGCCGCTGCAGGCCAGCCTCGTCAGGCCGCCGTTGATCAAGGAGTGCCTTGCCAACCTTGAGTGCAAGGTCATCGACATCGTGCAAAAGTACAACATTGTTGTATTAGAGGCGGTTGCCGCCTACATCGATACTGCACGCAAGGAAAGGCGCACGGTTCATGCGGTGGGTGACGGCACCTTCATCGTCGACGGGCGCAAGATTGATCGCAGGAAGATGATGGCCTGCAAGCTGCCCTCAGGCGTTTAACTCACAGGTGAGGCGTCTAATGGCGTACACAGAGCGGAACTATGCGAAAGATCATGGGTGAGTCAGCTGATAGGCAGTCCACGCTGGTTTCCACGCTCAGGTATCCGCTGAAGCGGGTTCGCATGGGCGTTCGGTGTGTGGCCTTGTGTGCCGTGCTGGTGTTTGCCCAGCTTCCCGCCAGCGCCTTTGCCCAATCGGCATGCCCTGGAATCCACGTGCAGATTCTGGGCATAAGAAACAGCACAGGATCGGTCGCTTGTGCGCTTTTCGAGTCACCAGAGGGCTTTCCTGCCGAGTTTCTGAAAAGCGCAGCCAATATCATGATCATCAAAATTCGGGATCTGCAGGCGCGTTGCGACTTTATAGATATCCCGCCGGGCACCTATGCGCTGGCTGTCGTGCATGATGAAAACATGGACGGCAAACTGGCCACCAACTGGCTGGGAGTGCCCAAGGAAGGCTACGGGTTTTCCAATAATGCCAAAGCCCTGTTGCGGGCACCTTCGTTCGATGCCGCCAGTTTTCCATACGACGGGCGAAATTTAGAGCTGACAATCAGGTTGAATTACTGAGTTGACGGTGCTTGTTATCGTTTTTCAGTCGTTGATTGAGCTGTCTGGAATGGCTATTGATATCGGGAGGGTTCCGAAAAACGCTATTTCTCGCTGTCGTGAGTGGCGAGTCGCATTAACAACAGACGCTTACGCGCACCTCTTGGTCTATTTGGAGCATCATATGAGGCATGCTGAAAGTCATAGAATGCAACGCATTGGTCTGCTTCGCGCTGCAGTGCTGGGGGCAAACGATGGCATTGTTTCCACCGCCAGTCTGCTCCTGGGTGTTGCCGCAGCAGGTGCAGACGCCAGGGCCGTGTTGGTCGCCGGCGTTGCTGGCCTGGTTGCAGGGGCTATGTCGATGGCGGCGGGGGAGTACGTGTCGGTTAGCTCGCAATCCGATACAGAACGCGCTGATCTGGCGCGCGAGCGTGAAGAGCTTGCTGCTGCCCCTGAGGAAGAACACGCGGAGCTGGCCGGGATTTACGTCAAGCGCGGTCTGGATCCGGTGCTTGCAGCCGCGGTAGCAACCCAGCTGATGCAGCATGATGCACTGGCTGCCCATGCGCGCGATGAACTGGGCATATCGGCGGCTTCCACGGCGCGTCCGCTGCAGGCGGCTGTGGCGTCCGCTGGCACATTCTCGGTGGGCGCAGGGCTTCCGTTACTGGTTGTCCTGCTGTTTCCAACCGCCATGCTTATGCTGGCGGTGTCGGCCAGCTCCCTGTTGTTTCTTGCCTTGCTGGGATCCGTCGCGGCCAAAGCAGGTGGTGCTCCGATTTTGAAAGCGGCCTGGCGCGTGACTGTGTGGGGCGCCCTGGCCATGGCATTG
>JAWOGT010000159.1:0-12744 GCA_046496585.1 Halopseudomonas sp. | reverse complement strand
GGGGCGGGCGCAGTGGGTAATATTTATCGGCCTGTGGCCCTGGCAACTGCTCTGGGGCATGTCGGGCAGCGTGATTGCACCGATAATCAATATCCTGGCGATCCCCTGGGTCAGTCTGCTGGTGGTGCCGGCGGCTTTGCTCGGCACGGCGCTGGAGCTGCTGCTTGGGTTTTCCTGGCTACTGGTTGGTGCCGGCAAGGCACTGGCTGTGCTGTTCGATATGCTGAATTGGGCGGCGCAGTGGCATATGCCCAGCTATCTGGCCTTTCCTGGCTGGATCAATTGGTCGATTGGCAGCGTGGCCGCACTGGCTCTGCTCAGCCCATTGGCCAGGCTGTTGTGCTTGCCGGCCCTGGTCTGCCTGCCAGTGATGCTGAGCCATCCGCAACCGCGCCCCGAGGAGCGGCAATTGTGGGTAACCGTGCTGGATGTCGGCCAGGGCCTGGCTGTGCTGTTGCAGACGCGCAACCACAGCCTGCTCTATGATGCTGGCGCGCGGCTGTCCAGTGGCTTCGATCTGGGCGAAGCCGTGGTGCATCCGGCGTTGGTGGAGCTGGGCGTCGAGCGCCTTGATAGGCTGTTGATCAGTCATGCGGACAATGATCATGCGGGCGGCGCGATGGCTATGGTCATGCGCATGCCGGTTGCTGAGGTGCTGGCTGGGCAGCACGAGGCATTGCCCACTGGCCTGCAGGCCGGAGCCTGTGCGCCTGGCGAAGCGTGGCACTGGGATGGCGTGGACTTTTCTGTAGTTTACAGCGCGCCATCGCCCGCGCCGGCCAACGAGCGATCCTGTGTGTTGCGTGCCGGTATTGGTCATGCGAGCGTCCTGTTGCCGGGCGATCTGGGTATCCGTGGTGAGTATCAGATGCTCGGTAAAGCGCTCGGGGCTCAGCTGCTGCTGGCGCCGCACCATGGCAGTCGGACTTCTTCTTCCTATGCCTTTATCCGTGCGGTGACTCCGCGTTGGGTGGTATTTAGCGCTGGTTACAACCATGCGTTCAATCATCCGCATCCCAAGGTTGTCGATCGCTACCGCGAACTGGGCGTGGAACCTGTTTATACTAGCGCCTCGGGGGCAACCCGTTTCGTGCTGGACGCGGCGGGTGGCAGTCACTGGGAATGGTCCTGGCGCGACAAGGCGCGGCGTTTCTGGCATGAATAACAAGATTGCGCAGGCAAGGGTTTGCCCTGTGCTAGAGTTGGCCAACATTTGGGGGAGGGAACGCGTGTGTGGGAATTGATCAGTGCGGGCGGCTGGCTGATGCTGCCGATAGTGTTGTTTTCGGTTATCGCGGTAGCCATTGTCATCGAGCGGTTATGGACCTTGCGCAGCAGTCGTATCGCGCCGGCCAGTTTGCTGGGTCAGGTATGGCGCTGGGTCAAGGAGGGGCAGTTGGACGCCGCAAAACTCAAGAGTTTGCGCGCTGATTCGCCTCTGGGCGAAATCCTCGCTGCGGGTCTGGCCAATTCGCGGCATGGCCGGGAGATCATGAAGGAGTGCATCCAGGAAGCGGCCGGCAAGGTGATCCATGAACTGGAGCGTTACCTGAATACCCTCGGGACTATCGCCGCGATTACGCCGCTGCTGGGGCTGCTGGGTACGGTGATCGGCATGATCGATGTGTTCAGTGCGATCATGGTTCAGGGTACGGGTAATACCGGTGTGCTGGCAGGCGGTATTTCCAAGGCGCTGATCACCACGGCTGCGGGCCTGACCGTCGCTATCCCGGCGCTGTTCTTCCACCGCTTCTTTGTCCGCCGGGTCGAAGAGCTGGTGATTGCCATGGAGCAGGAAGCCACCAAACTGGTTGAAGTCATGCAAGGCAACCGGGAAGTGGAAGGCGCCGAGCAGCAGGTGAAGGTTTCCCATGTTGGCAGCACACGCAAGGGAGCCTGACCGTGATCTTCCGACGCAAGAAGGCTGACGAGGCCAGCGTAAACCTGACCCCGCTGATTGATGTGGTGTTTCTGCTGCTGATTTTCTTTATGGTCTCGACCACCTTCACCCGGGAAACCCAGATGAAGCTGGACTTGCCCCAGGCGGCCTCCGGCGAGCAGGTCGATAGTGCCGAGGCGCAACAGATCGAATTGATGATTTCTGCCAGCGGTGATATTGCCATCAATCAAAAGGCCCTGGCCGCGCCCTCTGTAGATACTTTGAAAACGGCGTTGCAGCGCGAGTCGGCGGGTGACAGCAGCCTGCCATTGATCATTACCGCGGACGCGCAAACGCCGCACCAGGCGGTGATCATGGCCATGGATGCGGCCGGTCAGCTGGGCTTCACCCGGCTGCGGCTGACCACCAGCGAGATGGAGGCGGGCGACACTCAGTGAACGGCTTCTCTTTCGAGCAGTTCATGCTGCGGGCCTGGTATCAGTCGAACTCGTGGCTGAAGCTGCTCCGGCCGCTTTCCGCGCTCTACGCGGGCATTGCCAGTCGTCGCCGGCAACGCTTTATAAGCGACCCGTCGCGGGTCTGGCGGGCTCCCGTTCCGGTGATCGTGGTGGGCAACATTACCCTCGGAGGTACGGGTAAAACCCCGATGTGTATCTGGCTTATTCAGCATCTGCAGTCGATGGGGTTGCGTCCCGGGGTGATCAGTCGCGGTTACGGTGCCAGCATGAAAACGCTGCCGCACTTGATCGACGCGAACGCCGATCAGCCGGCCCAGGTTGGCGATGAACCGCTGTTGATTGCCCGGCGCTGTGCTGTGCCGGTGGTAATAGACCCGGATCGGCCAGCGGCGGCTCGACACCTGCTGGCTAACGCCGAGATTGATGTGATCATCAGTGATGATGGTTTGCAGCACTATGCCTTGGGTCGCGATATCGAAATTCTGATGCTGGATGCAGCACGTGGGTTGGGCAATGCCCGCTGTTTGCCTGAAGGGCCGTTGCGCGAACCGGCGCAACGTCTGGGGTCGGTTGACCTGCTGGTCAGCAATGGCCTGGAAGCGGACTCAGGCAGCAGCTTCGCCATGCAGTTGACGGCCCAAGCGCTGGTTAATTTACGGAGCGGCGAGCGTTTGGCTCCTGACCAATGGCAGGGCGGCAGAGAGGTTGAAGCCATAGCCGGTATCGGCAACCCACAACGTTTTTTTACCACGCTGGAAGGGTTATCCTTGCAGCCAAACGGGCATGCATTTCCAGATCATGCGCCTTACCTGCCCGCCAGTTTTGCCGACTGTGATCCGGCCAAACCGTTGATCATGACCGAAAAAGACGCCATCAAATGTGCCGGATTTGCCCAGGACAATTGGTGGTATTTGAGTATCGATGCATCGCTCAGCGCTGCGTTCACCTCAGCATTGCAGCAGCGGTTGAACGCGCTGCAATGCTGAGGCCCTTACTGCTTTCAGGAGTTATCCGATGGACCCCAAATTGCTTGATATTCTGGCCTGCCCGCTATGCAAGGGGCCTTTAGTACAAAACACCGACAAGACCGAACTCTGGTGCCGCGCCGATGGGTTGGCTTTCCCCGTACGCGATGGCATACCGGTGATGCTTGAGCACGAGGCGAGGGCACTGGACGCTGACGAGCGGTTGGACCGCTGAGCATGTTCCACGTCATTATTCCTGCCCGCTTTGCTTCCACCCGCCTGCCGGGCAAGCCGTTACTGGATATTGCTGGCAAGCCGATGATCCAGCATGTCTGGCAGCAGGCGTGCAGCAGTGACGCGGTCAGCGTTACCATCGCGACGGACGATCAGCGGATTGCCGATGCCTGCGCCGGTTTCGATGCCCGCGTGGTGCTGACGCGGGCGGATCACCCCTCCGGTACTGATCGCTTGCAGGAGGTGGTTACCCAGCTTGGCCTGGAGCCGGGCGCTTGCGTGGTCAATGTGCAGGGTGACGAGCCATTGATCCCGCCAGCACTGATCAACCAGGTGGCGGCAAACCTGCTGGCCCATCCGGAAGCGAGCATGGCGACCCTGGCCGAGCCACTGGAGGACATGCACAGTCTGTTCAATCCCAATGTGGTCAAGTTGGTGACCGATCAGCAGGGTTTTGCCCTGTACTTCAGTCGTGCGCCTATACCCTGGTGCCGCGATGCCTTTGCCAGTGAGCCAAAACAACTGCCGGCGCTGGTCCCGTTTCGCCGGCATATCGGCCTTTATGCCTACAAGGTCAGCTTTTTGCACGACTATGTCACCTGGCCGTCCAGTCCGCTGGAGCAGGCCGAATCCCTCGAGCAATTGCGCGCACTCTGGCATGGCTGTCGTATTCAGGTTGCCGATGCGTGTGAAGTGCCGCCAGCGGGGGTTGATACCCAGGCTGACCTGGACCGGGTACGGGCGCTGCTGGGGGCGCCATGATCCGCGCGCTGAACCTCATTGAAAACGCCGATCTGCGACCTTTTAATAGCTTCGGTATCCACGAACGGGCTCGGCGGCTGGTCTGTGTTGACACTGACGCTGCGTTGCGTGCCGCGCTGGCGCTGGCAGTTGAACACAGCTGGCCGGTAACGCTGCTTGGTGGGGGCAGCAATGTGCTGCTGTCCGGCCCTGTCGATGGATTGGTGATTGCCTTGCGCACACGCGGCCGGCATATCGTCCAGCGCGGCGCTGGTGGCGTTGTCGTCGAAGGCGAGGCGGGTGAGAACTGGCACGCGCTGGTCAACTGGACGCTGGATCAGGGCTTGTCCGGTCTGGAGAATCTGTCGTTGATCCCCGGCACCTTGGGTGCAGCACCGGTGCAGAATATTGGTGCCTATGGCGTTGAGCTCAAAGACAGTTTCGAAAGCCTGGAGGCGCTCGATCGGCACAGTGGGCAGATCATCCGCTTTAGTCGGGATGAGTGCTGCTTCGCTTACCGCGATTCGCTGTTCAAGCGCATGGCGGGGCGTTATGTGATCCTGCGCGTGCGCCTGCGCCTCGCGGTGACGGCGCAACTGAAAGTCGACTACGCCCCCTTGGCCGCAGCGTGGCAGGCAACAGGTCTGCGCCGTCCGGATGCGCGGGTGGTGAGCGAGTTGGTGTGCCAGATACGCCGCAGCAAGCTGCCGGATCCGGCAGTACTGGGCAATGCCGGCAGTTTTTTCCAGAACCCGCTGGTGTCCAGGCAGCAGTTAGAGCGCTTACTGATAGAGCACCCACAACTGCCGCACTATCCCCAGGCGGACGGTCAATTCAAGGTGGCTGCGGGTTGGCTGATTGAAAAGGCCGGCTGGAAAGGCTATCGCGAGGGTAACGTCGGCGTGCACAGCGAGCAGGCGTTGGTGCTGGTGAATCTCGCAGCTGCCCGAGGCGCTGAAATACTGGCGCTGGCGGAACGTGTTCGGCAGGATATCTGGACGCGGTTCGGCCTGGCGCTGGAAATCGAGCCGCAACGGATCGGCTGATCAGAAAGCGGCGCAAAACAACAAAAAAGGGGATGCCGAAGCATCCCCTTTTTTGTGCGCTGAACCCGGTTAGCGAGGGTTCTTGTCGGCGTCGTCAGGCGTGTCCGCTTTGACTTCGCTTTCGGCTTCCTCGGGCGCTGTTTCACCGTCAACAGGCTGGTCCACAGGCTCGCTGGCCTGCGGTGCCTCGGGTGCGAATGTAGCGCGAGGTGCTTCTTGTGGCTCTTCGGTCACGTCTGGCTCGGCAGCCGGCTGCTGCGGTTGTGCAGCAATGGCTTGCTCTGCAGTGGCTTCCACCACCGGCTCCGGCGTATTTGCCGCTGCTTCGACTGGTGCCTCGGTCATTGCCTGCTCGGCAAGTTGCTTGGCTTCGAGCTGGCGTCGGCGAATTTCCCGCGGGTCGTTATAAGCACGGCCGCTGTCTGTTACCGCTGGAGCGGCTTCAATGGGTGGTGCGCTGATCGGCTCGGGCGTAGCAGGTTCGGCAGCAACGGCGATTTCGGCTGCAGCTTTAACCTCGACTTCGGCTACAGCTTCCACTTCAGCTTCAGGCTCGAGTTGCACGGCTGCCGTAACGGGCATTTCCGCTGTTGTGGGTTCAGCCGTGGTCTCGGTTACTGACTGCGTGACCGGTGCCAATGTCTCCGGAGCTTCTGTCGGTGCAGGGGTGACCTCGGGTGCAGCCTCAAAAACAATCGGCTCTTCAGCTGGCTGTTCAGAGTGCTCGCTAGGCTGCGAGTGACTGAAGGCTTCCACGGCATGCTCGATTGAGGCTTCAAGATCTGCCGCTGCTTGAGTCAGACTGGCTTCTACCGAAGCACTGATGTCGCTGAGGTCAGTATCCGATGCCTGTGCAGCGGATGGCTGTTCGGCGGCGTGCTCGGGCAACATAACCGTGGCGGCGACTGCGGCAGCCGCCAGATTGCTCGGCTCGGCATTAGCGTCTGACCGCTCGCTGCTCTGCTCAGTAGTCTGATCAGCCGTCGGCTGGCCACTGGTTTCGCCTTCGACGATCTGGTTCTCGTCCAGGCTGACCCGGCTCCGACGGTTGTTGCGGCGGCGCTGGCTGTTGCGTGAACGACGCTTCGGACGCTCGGCCTCGTTACCTTCCTCAGTCACGTCCTGACTGACCTGTTCAAGATCGATGATCTCTTCGGTGGCCAGGTTTTCTTCAGTGCGACGCGGGCGGTGCTCGGCGGGTGCTTCGTTGCTGAGCGTGCTGCTGGTGTCCTGATTGGCTTGGTTGGCTTGATTAGCCTGGTTGGCTTCCACGCTGATTTCAGCCGGGCCACGGCGGCGGCGACGGCTGGTCGGCGCTTCTGCGGGTGCGGTGCTATCGGTCGCAGCGTTGCTAACCGGCGTGAGATCAGGCTTGTCGGCGGGCTGCTCGTTCCGCGGCGCCTGCGGCTTGCGCTCGGGACGCTGGCCACGCTCAGGCTTATCGGCTCGTTCACTACGCTCGGGCTTGTCGGCACGCTCACTACGCTCGGGCTTATCCGCGCGCTCACTACGCTCAGGCTTATCCGCGCGCTCCGGACGATCGCTGCGTTCAGTGCGTGGACGGCGATTGCGGCTATTGCGGCGCTCGTCGTTACGCTTGTTGTCGCGGGCAGCAGGGCGGCTTTCGGTTTTGGCTTCCGGCTGGCTGGCTTGCGTGCTGGCTGGCTGCTCATCGCTGGCAAACAGGCTGACCAGTGACTTGATCAGGCCTTTGAAGATGCCGGGCTGGGCTTCCTGAATGACTTGAGCTGCTGCGGCCACCGGCGTGGGCGTTGGCGCCGGGCGCGAGGGAGCCAGTGTCTTGACGGCTGCTTCCTGACGCACGATCGCTTTGGTCTGGCTGACAGGTGTGGGTTCTTCGGCAACGATATCGCTGCTCATGGTGTAGCTGGTTTCGCCGTTGAGTACCGATTCGTGGTCATCACGCAGGCGCTGGACGTCGAAGTGCGGTGTTTCCATGTGTTCGCTAGGCAGAATCAGCAGGCGCACCTTGGTCCGCTCTTCGGTCTTGGCCAGCGCGTCGCGCTTCTCGTTGAGCAGGAAGGTGGCGACAGCAATCGGCACATGCGCGCGCACCTCAGCGGTACGTTCCTTGAGCGCTTCCTCTTCAATCAGGCGCAGCACGGACAGGGACAGGGATTCGACATCACGGATGGTGCCGCGGCCATTGCAGCGCGGGCAGACGATGCCGCTGGTTTCACCCAGTGACGGACGCAGCCGCTGACGGGACATCTCCAGCAGACCGAAGCGCGAGATACGGCCCACTTGGACGCGGGCGCGGTCGGCTTCCAGGCTTTCCTTGACGCGTTCTTCAACGGCGCGCTGGTTCTTGGCCGGCGTCATGTCAATAAAGTCGATAACGATCAGGCCGCCGATATCACGCAAACGCAACTGGCGGGCGATTTCTTCAGCCGCCTCCAGGTTGGTTTGTAGCGCGGTTTCCTCGATATCGGCACCTTTGGTGGCGCGCGAGGAGTTGATGTCAACCGAGACCAGCGCTTCGGTATGGTCGATCACGATGGAGCCACCGGAAGGCAGTTTCACTTCGCGCTCGAAGGCGGTTTCGATCTGGCTTTCAATCTGGAAGCGATTAAACAGGGGTACAGTGTCTTCATACAGTTTGACCTTGCTCGCATACTGCGGCATGACCTGACTGATGAAACTCAGCGCTTCTTCCTTGACCGTTTCGCTATCGATCAGTACTTCGCCGATGTCCTGGCGCAGGTAATCGCGGATCGCACGAATGATGACGTTGCTTTCCTGATAGATCAGGAATGGCGAAGGGCGTTCGGTTGAGGCACCTTTGATCGCACTCCAGAGTTGCAGCAGGTAATCCAGATCCCATTGCAATTCTTCGGCGCTACGGCCCAGGCCGGCGGTACGGACAATCATGCCCATATCGGCGGGCACGTTCAGGCTGTTGATGGCTTCACGCAGATCGTTGCGCTCATCGCCTTCGATACGCCGGGAAATGCCGCCAGCGCGCGGGTTGTTCGGCATCAATACCAGGTAGCGGCCGGCCAGACTGATAAAGGTGGTCAGGGCGGCGCCCTTGTTGCCACGCTCTTCCTTGTCTACCTGAACAATGACTTCCTGGCCTTCGCGCAGCACTTCCTTGATATTGACGCGGCCTTCGGGCTGCTTGGAGAAGTATTCGCGGGAGATTTCCTTGAGGGGCAGAAAGCCATGACGCTCGGAACCAAATTCGACGAAGGCGGCTTCAAGGCTGGGTTCGACACGGGTGATCCGGCCTTTATAGATGTTGGCTTTCTTCTGTTCGCGGGCTCCGGATTCAATATCCAGATCATACAGGCGCTGGCCATCTACCAGGGCGACGCGCAACTCTTCGGGTTGAGTTGCGTTGATCAGCATTCTTTTCATGAAGTACCGTTGTGTTTCCAGTGCTCCCGGATTACACAATGACGGCACCTGCGATTCTTATGTCAGGTGTCAGGCGTGTTTCTGCTTGGGCCAACCTTGCCCTGGTTCAGAGCCATCATCACCGCCTGGGCAGTGGTGATGGCTCTGTCTACGGCGAGTACAGCGAAACTATTTCAGAAAACCTTCAAAGACGGGCTGGCGTGATCTTGTCACAGCGCGGCCTGGTGAGTAATCCTGGCCAGAGATGCCGGCATCGGATGGTGTCTTACCACCGGCAGAGGATCAGATCTTCTGCCGGCGTGTTCTAAAGGTTTCTTCGGGAGGAATCAGCCGGACTGGGAACGGGGACACATAAAAAATGACACGTATCGACGCTCGTTACATGATCCTGAAGCTGTGCATCTCCACCTAACACATACCCATCTTAATCGGGTGCCGCTCATCGTCTTGCGGAGAGCGGGTTTATATTCTGGCTGCCACATGGCAACCAGCGTGTCGATCAATAAGACCGCCCGGGAAATTCTATAATAGCCCGGCGAGGCCTCTATATCGGTGTTTCTGGGGGCTGCGGCATGGTCTTGCGCTAGCGATTTCCCCGGCTGCCTGTTACGCAGCTCGTCCGAATATAACAGCATTTTTTAAGTGCTTCAATTGCAAGAAAAAATGTATCATGTGTGGATGATTACAAGTACCCCCGATACCTCCCCCAAAGTCCAGATTGATCTGATTAGCGAAGACCAGGCTGGTCAACGGATTGACAACTATCTGCTTACCCGTCTCAAGGGTGCGCCGCGCACCTTTGTCTACCGCATCTTGCGCAAGGGCGAAGTGCGGGTGAACAAAGGCCGTATCAAGCCCGAATATCGGCTTCAGGCCGGCGATAACGTGCGTATCCCGCCGGTCAGGCTGCCCGCGCCGAACGATCCGGTGTTGGTCGGGCAAGGCATACTGCAGGCGCTGGAAAGCAATATCGTTTACGAGGATAAAGGTCTGATTGTCGTCAACAAGCCGGCGGGGCTGGCGGTGCATGGCGGTAGCGGACTGAATTTTGGCGTGATCGAGGCCATGCGCCAGTTGCGCCCGGACTGTCCGCAATTAGAGCTGGTGCATCGCCTTGATCGGGATACCTCCGGCTGCCTGATGATCGCAAAAAAACGCAGCATGCTGCGCCATCTGCATGCGGCTTTGCGCGGTGATGGTGTGCGTAAGCGCTATCTGGCGCTGGTGCGCGGACATTGGCCGGCGACCACCAAACGGGTGCATGCGCCCTTGCAGAAGAATAATTTGCGCTCGGGTGAGCGCATGGTCGAGGTCAACCCGGAGGGCAAGGAATCGCTGACCGAGTTCAGCGTGATCAAGCGCTTTGGTGATTTCGCCACGCTCGTCGAAGCTCGCCCGATTACTGGCCGAACCCACCAGATCCGCGTGCATGCGCGGCATGCGGGCCATCCGATTGCCGGCGATCCCAAGTATGGCGACGATGAATTCTCCCAGCAAATTCGCGAAATGGGCGGTAAACGCCTGTTTTTGCATGCGGCGTCGCTGACCACCGAGCTGCCAGACGGCACGCGCCTGGAAATAGCGGCTGAACCTGGCAGGATGTGGGACGACACTTTGAGAAAACTCGACCATGCGTGAAATCAGGGCTGTGATCTTCGACTGGGACGGTACGCTGTCGGACTCCATTTCGCGCATTGTCGAGTGCATGTGTGGTGCAGCCGAGCTGATCGGGGTGCCTTCGCCGGCCGAGCAGCAGGTCCGCGACATTATTGGCCTCGGCCTGCCTGAAGCGGTTGCCGTGCTGTATCCGCAGATAGCTGATCCGTCCCTGACGCGGCGCCTGACGGAAGCTTACAGCCAGTATTATGTTGCTCAGGAGCAAATCCCCTCGCCGCTGTTTGAGGGGGTTCTCGATACGTTGATCGAACTGCGTCAGGCAGGCTACAAGCTTGCCGTTGCGACTGGAAAAAGCCGGCGCGGACTGGATCGCGTACTCCAGTCACATGATCTGACGAATTTTTTCGATGCGACTCGATGCGCCGATGAGAGTCTGAGCAAGCCGCATCCGCGGATGCTGGAGGAAATCCTCAATCAGCTGGAAACCCCCGCCAGCCGAGCTGTGATGCTCGGTGACAGTGAATATGATATCCGCATGGCGCACAACGCTCGGGTGCGGGCGGTAGCGGTCAGCTACGGGGCGCAATCCCGTGCGCACCTGTTGCAAAGCCGGCCGGAGCATTGTATTGATGCTTTTAGCGAGTTTCACCCCTGGGTAGTGTCTGCGGTGAACTCTGGCCCTGTGGCCAAGACCATCAGCGTTCCTGTCAGTAGAGGTTAGA
Organism: Halopseudomonas sp.; assembly: GCA_046496585.1. Lineage (GTDB taxonomy): Bacteria > Pseudomonadota > Gammaproteobacteria > Pseudomonadales > Pseudomonadaceae > Halopseudomonas. The sequence continues at coordinate 1,680 of JAWOGT010000159.1, read as the reverse complement.
GCATGTCATCGGATAAGTGGACCGAAGGTCCGCAGCAGGATCGTGAGCAAACCCGGGAAGCAGCATCGAAAAGCCGGGAAGATCGCAAGGCCTGGGAGCTGCTGGAAAAAGGCTTGCTGGCATCGGTTCAGGAGCAGCGGCGTTCGCGCCGCTGGGGTATTTTTTTCAAGACCCTGACCTTCGTATACCTGCTCGGCGCTGTAATGTTGTTTTCGCCCTTTTCCTCGCTGGATAAAGCCAGTTCGGCTGCCAAGCCGCACACGGCGGTTATCGAACTGCGCGGGATCATTGCCGATCAGCAGGAGGCTAGTGCAGATAATCTGGTGACCAGTCTGCGCAGCGCGTTCAAGGACGACAAGACCCGCGGCGTGATTTTGCGCATCAATAGTCCGGGCGGTAGCCCGGTCCAATCGGGCTATGTATACGATGAGATTGTGCGCCTGCGCGCCCTGCATCCAGACAAGAAGGTCTATGCGGTGATCACTGATCTGGGCGCTTCCGGCGCCTATTATATCGCGGCGGCTGCAGACGAGATCTATGCGGACAAAGCCAGTCTGGTGGGTTCCATTGGCGTAACCGCCGCCGGGTTCGGTTTTGTCGATACCCTGGAGAAGCTGGGTGTCGAGCGGCGCACTTATACTGCCGGCGAGCACAAGGCCTTTCTCGACCCCTTCCAGCCAGAAAAGCCTGAAGAGCGCGCATTCTGGCAGGACGTTCTGCAAACCACCCATCAGCAGTTCATTGCTCAGGTCAAGGCCGGGCGTGGCGATCGTCTCAAGGAGCATCCGGACATGTTCAGTGGTCTGGTCTGGTCTGGTGAGCAGGCAGTGGAATTGGGCTTGATTGACGGTCTGGCCAGTACCGCGTCGGTAGCGCGGGATATTATCGGCGTAGAGGAGGTGGTGGATTTCACCCATCGCGAGTCTCCCTTCCAGCGCTTCTCGCGCCAGCTGGGTACCAGTATCGGCAATACCCTGGCCACGCACCTGGGGTTGAGTGCGCCAGTGCTGCGCTAAGGCCGCGCTGCTCAGGGTAAATCGACCCCTTCCTTTATAAGCATGTCGCACAGCCTGATCAGCGGAAGCCCGATCAGGCTGTTGGGGTCATCCCCGCGCAGGGCATGAAATAGCGTAATGCCCAATCCCTCGACTTTAAAACTGCCCGCGCAATCATAGGGCTGCTCCTCCAATAGATAGCGCTCGATGCGGGCATTGTCGAGGGTTCTGAACACCACCTCAAAGGGCTAGACGACGCACTGATAGTCACCACTTTGGCTATTCAGCAGGCACACAGAGGTATGGAATGTCAGCGTCCGGCCGCTGCACGCCTGCAGCTGCTGGCGCGCTGCCGGGTGATTGCCCGGTTTGCTGATAGCAGTGCCATCGAGCAGCAACACCTGGTCAGAGCCGATCAACAGATGCTCCGGGTAGCGATCAGCCAGGGCCTGGGCCTTGGCATGGGCCAGGCGCAGGGTCAGTTGCTGTGCGCTTTCGCCAGCGCGAGGCGCTTCGTCAATCTCGGGCGCGACCCAGTTGAAGGGCAGATTCAATCGCTCCAGCAAGGCGCGTCGATAGGGCGAGCTGGAGGCAAGTACAATGGGCAGCATGCTGTTGGCCTGGTGGGGAATGATGACCTAGTCTAACCCCGGTCTGGCCGCGGTTGGCTGTGCTGGGATTAAAC